>CAJCHR010000018.1 GCA_903970225.1 Actinobacteria bacterium 21-64-8
GCTGCCCGATCTCTCCCCGCCGGAGCAAAAGGCGCTCGCTGACGGCCACGGCCGTCTATTCAAACAGCTCTTCCTCGACAGTTGCGAACAATTCCCGGGCGCCCGCGATCTGTTGCGGCGCGTCCACGCCGATGGTCGCAAGGTGGTGCTTGCTTCCTCGGCCAGCGAAGAAGAGCTTCAGCATTATATCGATCGGCTGGGTATCGCCGACATCGTGGCTGCCATCACCAGCATCGATGATGTGGGAACGTCCAAGCCGGCGCCCGACATTTTCGTGGTTGCGTTGAAGAAGGCGGGCGTCGACGCGGCCGAAGCGATCGCGGTCGGTGATACCCCCTATGACGTGTCTTCGGCCGGCAAGGCCGGGATGGCTACCGTCGCATTGCTGTCGGGCGGTTTCGCTCGCGGCGAACTCGAGTCCGCCGGCGCTATGGATATTTACGACGATGCCGCCGACCTGCTGTCGGCCTACGATACATCCCCTCTGACGCGCTGAGCGCCGGCACCCCGGATCAGGAACCTGACATGACCAAACCCTTCACGATCGCTGTCCCGGACGAGCGGCCCGCCGCCGTACGCGCAAAGGTCGCGGCCTATCACGAACCTCCAGCGCCTGATGCCTGAACACGCCAACACTTTACGCAGGAGACGACTATGCCCGAGCTGCAGCGATTCAACGTAACCGTCCGGATCTGCAATCCGGACGACTCGAGCGTCATTGCCGAGCATGTGCTTCCGGTCGACAGTCCTGATTCCGAGCATGCCGCAGCCTCGACGATGTCGAATGCGATCTCTTTTACGACCAAGACGGAGGGCGGCACGCCGCTGCCTGTGACCTTCCAAGTCGTCAAGATCGAGAAGCGTATCTGATTGAGCCGGCTCAAGGCCGCCCTCGCGCGCATCTCTATCGTCTCACCTAAAGGAAATCCTGATCATGGCGTCAGACCGCTATCGCCCTCCGTTCGACTTCGGCCTTGGCGGCGTCGCGATCGGCAACGAGTTCCAGTTCGCCACCGACGAACAGGCCGAGGCTACGCTAGCGGCCGCCTGGGATGCCGGCGTGCGCTATTTCGACGTCTCACCCTGGTACGGCTTGGGGCTTGCCGAACGCCGCTTCGGTCGCTTCCTGAGCCGAAAGCCGCGCAGCGAGTTCGTGATTTCGTCTAAAGTCGGCAAGTTGCTGCACGCAAGCCGCGACAATAAAGCCAAGACCTACTTTCCCTTTACGACGTCGCCCAACACACCGGCTTTTGACTACACCGCCGACGGAGTGCAACGTTCGATCGAGGACAGTCTACAGCGCTTGGGGCTCGATCGGCTCGACATCGTGTTTGTCCACGATCTCTCGCCCGATAACAGCTTCCTGCCTGAGGATTGGGAGACCCTGTTCGGCGTCGCGGAAAAGGGTGCGTTCCCGACGCTTACCAAGTTGCGCGATGAAGGGACGATTGACGGCTGGGGCATGGGGGTCAACAGCCCCGAACCGATCTTGCGTTGTCTCGAGGTGGCGGACAGCGACGTGCACCTGCTCGCCAGCCAATATTCGCTGATCGACCATAGCAATGCGGTCGAGAGCGTCTTTCCAGCGGCTCGCAAGGCTGGCGTCAGCTTCGTCGTCGGCTCGGCGCTTAACGCCGGATTTCTGGGCGGCGAGCCGCATTACAATTATGGTGACGAGAACACGCTGATCCCCGATCAAAAGCGCGAGGCCTTGACCAAGCTGCGTGCGATCGCCGCGCGGCACGGCGTCGATCTGGTCGCCGCGGCGCTGCAGTTTGCGCTGGCGCCCGATGTTGCCTCAGCGCTGATCGTCGGTGCCGCGCGGCCCGACTATATTCTCGCGGACCATGCTGCGCTGCGCGCGAAAATTCCCGCAACCTTCTGGGAGGAGCTGCGCGCCGAGCATGTTCTTCATCCCGACGCGGCGATTCCCGCGGCGCGATAGGCCGGGGGATACTGCTACGGTCAGCCTGCGTTGAGCGCAGGATAGCATCACGACATCCGAACACAGGAAATAGCAAACATGATCAAGGCCCTAGGCTATGCCAGCAATCACAGTTTCACGCGGCTGAAGCCGCTCGCCTTCGAGCGGGAGGAAGCCGGGCCGAGCGAGGTCGAGATCGAGATCCTCTATTGCGGCGTCTGCCATTCGGACGTCCATCAGGTCGAGAACGACTGGGGCAACACCGTCTATCCCTGCATGCCCGGCCACGAGGTCGTTGGCCGAGTCACCAAGGCCGGTGCAGGCGTCACGAAGCACAAGGTCGGCGATCTCGTCGGTGTCGGCTGCATGATCGACAGCTGCCGCGAATGCGCGCCGTGCAAGGCGCATGACGAGCAATATTGCGAGGGACCGAACAGCTGGCTCGCGACCTACAACGGCCCGATGGTGCCCAAGGCAATGGCGCCGACCGGCGACAATATGTACGGCCGCGACAACACCTATGGCGGCTATTCGACGGTCATCGTCGTCGACCAGGATTTCGTGCTCAAGATACCCGACGCCTTGCCAGTCGAGGCGGCCGCCCCGATCCTGTGCGCGGGCGTCACCACTTTT
>CAJCHR010000019.1 GCA_903970225.1 Actinobacteria bacterium 21-64-8
CTCGGCTTTCCCTGCCATTAAGGGTTTGCGCACATGACGAAGGACCTGCTGTGGCGGGGGATGCTTGCGGGCATCCTCGCGGCCCTGCTCGCCACCCTGTTCGCGCGCGGCTATGCCGAGCCGCTGGTCGACCACGCGATCGCCTTCGAGGCATCGCACGAAGCGCACGCGCATGCGCACGATGACGACGAAGGCGAAACGCCGGTCAGCCGCGCGGTCCAGAAGAGCTGGGGCCTCGCCACCGCCATGGTCCTGTACGGCGCGGCGATCGGCGGGATGTTCTCGCTCGTTTTCGCTTACGCTTACGGACGCGCCGGGCGGATCGGCCCGCGCACGCTGTCGGTGCTGATCGCGGGGCTGGGCTTCCTGACCATCGTGATCGTACCGGGGCTCAAGTATCCGCCCAACCCGCCCGCCGTCGGCCAGCCCGACACGATCCAGCTGCGCACCGGCGTCTACTTCGCGATGATCGCGATCTCGATCGTCGCGCTGATCGTCGCGACGCGGGTGCGCACCGCGGTGATCGCGCGCATCGGCGCGTTCACTGCGGCTCTCGCGGCGGTCGCGGCTTACGCGGCGCTGATCGTCGTCGCGCAGGCGATCCTGCCCGCGATCGACGAAGTGCCCGCCGATTTCCCCGCGACGGTGCTGTGGAACTTCCGCGTCGCGGCGATCGGCATGCAGCTGATCCTGTGGACCACGCTCGGCCTCGCCTTCGGCTGGCTGGCGGAGCGCTGCCTGCTGCGGGCCAACGCGCGCCGCTGAGCGAACTTTCAAAGGATTTAACGCACATGGCCAAAGTCCCCACCACCGTCATCACCGGCTTCCTCGGCGCGGGCAAGACCACCTTGATCCGCCACCTACTGCACAACGCCAGGGGCCGCAGGCTGGCACTGATCATCAACGAGTTCGGCGATGTCGGCATCGACGGCGAGCTGATGAAAGGCTGCAACGACGAGGCCTGCCCCGAGGACGACATCGTCGAACTCGCCAACGGCTGCATCTGCTGCACCGTGGCCGACGACTTCCTGCCGACGATGCTCAAGCTGCTCGACCGCGCCGACCCGCCCGAGCACATCATCATCGAGACCAGCGGCCTCGCGCTGCCCAAGCCGCTGGTGAAGGCGTTCCAGTGGCCCGGCATTCGCGCGCGCGCGACGGTCGACGGCGTGATCGCGCTGATCGACGCCGATGCGGTGGCGGCGGGCCGCTTCGCCACCGACGAGGCGGCGCTGGCGCTGGCGCGCGCAGCCGACCCCTCGCTCGATCACGACAGCCCGCTGGAGGAGCTTTACGAGGACCAGCTCGCCTGCGCGGATCTGGTGGTGCTCAACAAGACCGACCTGATCGGCGCCGATGCGCTGGCGTCGGTGGAACGCGATATCGATGGCGAGACCCGCCCCGGCGTGCGCGTGATCCGCGCGAGCCACGGTGCGGTCGATATCGCCGTGCTGCTGGGCCTCGGCGCGGGCGCGGAGGACGATGTCGACGCGCGCGTCTCGCACCACGACACCGAGGAAGGGCACGATCACGATGACTTCGACAGCTTCGTGATCACCGCCGGCGAAGTCGCGGACACCGGCGCGCTCATGGCCGCGATCGGCAGCGCGATCGAGGCGCACGACATCCTGCGCGTGAAGGGCTTCGTCGCGGTGAGCGGCAAGCCCGCGCGGCTGCTGGTGCAGGCGGTCGGCCCGCGCATCCAGCATCACTTCGACCGGGCGTGGAAGGCCGAGGAGCCGCGCCGCACGCAGCTGGTGGTGATCGGCCAGAAGGGGCTGGACCGGGCCGCGATCGAAGCCGTCATCGCAGCGGCGGCCGGAGCCGTGACCGCCTGATATGCACCTGCTCGCCGCCACCCCCGGCACGATCTCCAACGGCGATGAGGCGGTCGATCTCGGCCAGTCGCCGGGCGAGATCGTGGTGCTGACGGTGGCGGACAGCGAGCTCGCCTGCTTCGCGCGCGCGGCGGAGATGCTGGGAGACGGTGCGCCGCGCATCCGGCTGGCGAACCTGCTGCAGCTGATGCACCCGTACTCGGTCGATCTGTACGTCGAGAGCGTGATCCGCCACGCCAAATTCGTCTGCGTCGTGCTGCTCGGCGGCAAGAGCTACTGGCCTTACGGGATCGACGAGATCGCGCAGATCGCCCGGACACGCGGCATCGCCTTCGCCGCGATCGCCGATGGCCGCGAGCCCGATCCGACGCTGGACCGCGCCTCGACACTGCCCGCCGAAACGTGCGAACGGCTGCGCGAATATATGCGGCAGGGCGGGATCGCAAACGCGGCGGCGTTCCTGCGCACTGCCGTGCGGCTGATCGGCGAGGATGCGGGGACGCCCGACGATCCGGTGCCGGTCGCCGATGCGGGTTTCTACGTGCCCGGCATCGATCGCCCCGGGATCACCGATGTCCGCGCGCGCTGGAACGATGGGCAGCCCGTCGCGCTGGTCGTGTTCTACCGCGCGCTGCTGATCGCCGGGACATTGGAGGCAGTGGACGCGCTGGTCGATGCGCTCGCAACGCAGGGGCTCAACGTCGCGGCGGTGCATGTCCGGGCACTGCGCGAGCCGTTCGCGGTCGACTGGCTGCGTGGGGTGATCCCCGAACTGTCGCCCGACGTGATCGTCAACGCCACCGCCTTCGCCTCGTCCTCACCCGGCGATAACCGGACACCGGGCGTGCTCGAAACCGCCGACTGCCCGATCCTCCAGACGCTGTTTGCCGGGGTCGAGCAATCGAACTGGGAGGCCAGTCCGCGCGGCCTCGGCCCGCGCGATCTGGCGATGAACGTCGCACTCCCCGAGGTCGACGGGCGGCTGTTCACGCGCGCGATCGCGTTCAAGGCGGCGGCGCGGTTCGATTTGCGCACCGAATGCAGCATCGTCGTGCCCAAGGTTGCGCCGGACCGCGTGGCGTTCGTGGCCCAGCTCGCCGCGAACTGGGCACGGCTGCGGCGCACGCCTGCGCCCGAGCGGCGGATCGCGCTGGTGCTGGCGAACTATCCCAACCGCGACGGGCGCATCGGCAACGGCGTCGGTCTTGATACGCCCGCCAGCACCGCCGCGATCATCGATGCGATGACGGACGCCGGTTATGACACCGGGGACGCCCCCCGCGAGGGCGCCGCACTGATGCGCCTGATGACCGGCGGCGTCACGAACGACCTGACTTCGCTCGATCGCCTGCCGGACGGGGTCGGGCTATCATCGGAAGCGTACGCCGCCGCTTTCGATGCGTTCCCCGAAGCGGTCCGCACCGCCGTCACGGCACGCTGGGGCGCACCCGGCGCAGACCCCTTCTTCCGCGACGGCATCTTCCACCTCGCCGTCCACCGCTTCGGCAATCTCATCGTCGCGGTGCAGCCCGCGCGCGGGTACAACATCGACCCCAAGACCAGCTATCACGACCCAGCCCTGCCCCCGCCGCATGGCTACCTCGCGTTCAATATCTGGCTGAACCGCCACTTCGGTGCGCACGCGGTGGTGCACGTCGGCAAGCACGGCAATCTCGAATGGCTGCCCGGCAAGGCGCTCGCGCTGACCGAGGCCTGCTTCCCCGAAGTCTGCGCCGGGCCGGTGCCGCAGCTTTATCCGTTCATCGTCAACGATCCCGGCGAAGGCACGCAGGCCAAGCGCCGGATCGGCGCCGCGATCATCGATCACCTGACCCCTCCGCTGACCCGCGCCGAAAGCTACGGGCCGCTCAAGCAGCTCGAGGCGCTGGTCGACGAATACTACCTCGCCGCCGGGATGGACCCACGCCGGATCAAGCGGCTGCGCAGCGACATCATCGATCTGGCGCGCTCGGTGGGGCTGGATACCGACGCGGGCATGGTCGGCGATGGCGACGACGCGCTCGCCGCGCTCGACAATTACCTGTGCGAATTGAAAGAGATGCAGATCCGCGATGGTCTGCATGTGTTCACGCAATCTCCCGTGGGACGGTTGCGCGATGATCTGCTGATCGCGCTGGCGCGGACGCCGAGGGGGTATGACCGGCCCGAGCAGGCATCGCTGCTGCGGGCGATGGCGGATGATCTTGGGCTGGAGTTCGATCCGCTGGACTGCGTGATGGGGGCGGCTTGGGACGGACCGAAGCCAGGCGTGTTGGCGCAGGTTTCGGACGAGCCTTGGCGAACGCATGGCGACACGGTCGAACGGCTGGAATTGCTGGCGATGGGGTTGGTTGGGGGCGAAGACAAAGAGGGGCCTGATTGGCCGCGCACCGCCGCCGTCCTCCGCTCGATCCACGAAGACCTCGCCCCCCGCATCGACGCCTGCGGCCCCGCCGAGCGCACCGCGCTCCTCACCGGTCTCGACGGCCGCTTCATCGCGCCCGGCCCCTCCGGCGCGCCGACACGCGGCCGCCCCGACGTGCTCCCGACAGGCCGCAACTTCTACTCTATCGACACGCGCTCGGTCCCCACCGCCACCGCGTGGGACCTCGGCTTCCGATCCGCACAGCTCCTCGTCGAGGACTACCTTCAGCGCGAGGGCGAGTTCCCCAAGGCGATGGCGCTCTCCGCCTGGGGCACCGCCAACATGCGCACCGGCGGCGACGACATCGCGCAGGCGCTGGCGCTGATGGGCGCGAGGCCGCGCTGGGACTGGACCTCGGGCCGCGTGATCGGGTTCGAGACGATGACCCTCGCCGAACTCGGCCGCCCGCGCGTCGATGTTACCTTGCGCGTCTCGGGCTTCTTCCGCGACGCGTTCCCCGAGC
This sequence comes from Actinobacteria bacterium 21-64-8, assembly GCA_903970225.1. Classification (GTDB taxonomy): domain Bacteria; phylum Pseudomonadota; class Alphaproteobacteria; order Sphingomonadales; family Sphingomonadaceae; genus Novosphingobium. Next base: position 4,727 of record CAJCHR010000019.1, read on the forward strand.
AGATCGACCTGATCGACAGCGCCGCGCGCGCGGTCATGGCGCTCGACGAAGCCGAGGAGGACAATCCCGCCGCCGCCAGGCACCGCGCGGAGACGGCGGCGCTGATCGGGCAAGGCATCGCACCCAAGCTGGCCGACCGCCGCGCGGGCTCGCGCGTGTTCGGCTCGAAGCCCGGGGCATACGGCGCGGGCCTGCAGGCGATGATCGACGAGAAGCTGTGGCACGACCGCGCCGATCTGGCGGGCGTCTACCTCGACTGGGGCGGCTATGCCTACGGCGGCGGGATCGAGGGCGATGACGAGCGCGCGCTGTTCGCGCAGCGGCTCGCCGCCGTCGATGCCGTGGTGCAGAACCAGGACAACCGCGAACACGACCTGCTCGACAGCGACGATTACTACCAGTTCGAAGGCGGCATCGCCGCGGCGGTCGAGCACCTCAAGGGCCGCAAACCCGTCTCCTACCACAACGACCACAGTCGCCCGGAACGGCCGGTGGTGCGCACACTCGAGGACGAGATCGGCCGCGTCGTGCGCGCGCGCGTCACCAACCCCAAGTGGATCGCGGGCGTGATGCGCCATGGCTACAAGGGCGCGTTCGAGATCGCCGCCTCGGTCGATTACCTGTTCGCCTTCGCCGCGACCACGCATGCAGTGCGCGATCATCATTTCGACGCGGTCCACGCCGCCTTCATCGAGGACGAGGCGGTGCGCGCGTTCATGGCCGAGGCCAATCCCGCCGCGCTGCGCGAGACCGCCGCGCGGCTTGCCGAGGCGCTGGAGCGCGGCCTCTGGAAACCCAGATCGAACAGCGCGGGCCTGCTGCTCGCCCAATTGCAGGAGTAAAGCCGATGTCGCTCGACCAAGATCGAACCGTAGACGCCCCGCTCACGGGCGACGCGCGTCATAATGAGAAGATGAAGAAAAAGCAGGCCGCGCATGACAAGATCATGGCGGGCAAGACCCAGGAAAAGGGCCTGCTGATCGTCCACACCGGCAAGGGCAAGGGCAAGACCACCGCCGCGCTCGGCATGGTCGTGCGCGCGATCGGGCACGGGATGAAAGTCGGCGTCGTGCAGTTCGTGAAGGGCGCGATGACCACCGGCGAGAAGGCGGTGTTCGATGCGTTTCCAGGCCAAGTCGAGTTCAAGCCGATGGGCGAGGGCTTTACCTGGAACACACAGGACCGCGCGCGCGACATCGAATTGTCGCGCGCGGCGTGGCAAGAGGTCAAGCGCATGATTGCCGATCCCGCCTACCAGATGGTGCTGGCCGACGAGCTCAACATCGTGCTGCGCTACGATTACCTGCCGCTGGATGAAGTGCTCGAGGTGCTGGCGAACAAGCCCGCGGACAAGCACGTGATCGTCACCGGCCGCAACGCACAGGAAGCGATCATGGAGGCGGCCGATCTCGTCACCGAGATGACGATGATCAAGCACCCGTTCCGCTCGGGCGTGAAGGCGCAGGCGGGGATCGAGTTCTGAGCGAGGCGCCCGCCTTTTCGGACGCGTTCCAGGCCGAGCTTCGCCAGCTGCTGACCTGGCGGCGCGACGTGCGGCACTTCCGGCGCGATCCGCTGCCGGAGGGCGCGCTGGAAGGCTTGCTGGACCTGGCCGAACTGGCGCCGTCGGTCGGCAATGCCCAGCCCTGGCGGTTCGTGCGGATCACCGACACCGCGCTGCGCGAGGCGCTCGCCGCGCATGTCGACGCCGCCAGCGACACCGCGGCCAGGAGCTACGAGCCCGATCGCGCGGCCGCCTACCGCGCGCTCAAGCTGCACGGGCTGCGCGAGGCGCCCGAGATCGTCGCGGTGTTCTCGGACGAAGCGCCGGTGGCCGGACATGGCCTCGGCGTCGCGACGATGCCCGAGATGTTGCGCTATTCGGCGGTCATGGCGATCCACACGCTATGGCTCGCAGCGCGGGCCGAGGGCATCGGGATCGGCTGGGTCTCGATCCTCGATCCCGTCGCGGTATGCCGGCTGCTCGCGGCGCCCGGCGACTGGACCCTGATCGCGCTGCTCTGCGTGGGCTACCCCGAGGCCGAGAGCGAGACGCCCGAACTGGTGCGCAGAGGCTGGCAGGCGCGCGAGGCGGTTCACGTCGAACGTCGTTGAGACGCGGCGGCTGCGGCCCGCTACTCGTCCTTGACCAGCACCAGGCGGCTCGCTCGAGAGGCAAGCCGCTCGACCGCTTGCGCGTGCATCGCCGGAGAACTGACCAGCAGCCCGAACGCGCGCGGATCGGCCTTGTTGTAATTGAGCGGCTTGCCGAACGCATCGGTCACCGCCGCGCCTGCCTCGCGCGCGATCAGCCCGGCGGCGGCGATGTCCCACTCGAACCCCCAGCGCAGCGTCGCGACCAGATCGGCCTCATCGGCCGCGACCATCGCGATCCGCAGCGCGATCGAGTTGGGCTGATCCACCCCGACCAGATCGGCGTCCTCGCGCGAAAAGGCCTGCGCGGGAACGCGCGCGCCGCTGAGCACCGCGCGAGTGCTCGCATGCAGACGCTCGCCATTGCGGAAGGCGCCCTGTCCCGCCTCGGCCATCCACAACTCATCGCGCGCCGGCGCATAGAGATAGCCCAGCAGCGGGCGCGACTCGCTGACCAGCGCGACCGAGACCGACCAGCCGGTGCGGCCGCGAATATAGTCACGCGTGCCGTCGATCGGATCGACCAGCCAGACGAGGCCGCCCTTGAGCCGCTCCGGCGAATCGACCGTCTCCTCGGACAGCCAGCCCGCCGCAGGCAGCAGCGCGCCGAGCTCGGTCTTGAGGAACGCATCGACCGCGAGATCGCCGCTGCACACGGGGCCGAGCGCGGCGCCCTTGCTCCAGACCTGCGGTGTGTGCCCGGCGCCGGGCCAGCTCTCCATCGCGATCCGGCCCGCCTGCGCGATGATCGATTCGAGACGCGACCGGTCGATCACGCGATATTTGCCGATAGGGGCAACAAAAGATGGAACGGGCCTCGCAATGTTTCCCGGAAATGCGCGCCGCGCCGGGACTTTTCAAGCCCGGGCCGATGGCTTATGCGGCAGCGCACCATTCCCTCCCACGGGCGCCTCTGGGCCGGCCCGAACTCCAGCATCAGGATCAGCGCGATGAACGTCCACGAATATCAGGCGAAAGAACTGCTGGCGAAGTTCGGCGTGAACATTCCCGCAGGCTACGCCGCGCTGACCGTCGAGGAAGCCGTCGAGGGCGCCAAGAAGCTGCCCGGGCCGCTGTATGTCGTGAAGGCGCAGATTCACGCGGGCGGCCGCGGCAAGGGCAAGTTCATCGAACTCGGCCCGGATGCGAAGGGCGGCGTCCGCCTGTCGAAGTCGATCGAAGAGGTCGAAGCCAACGCCAGGGAAATGCTCGGCAACACGCTGGTGACGATCCAGACCGGCGATGCCGGCAAGCAGGTCAACCGGCTCTACGTGACCGACGGCGTCGATATCGCCGAGGAATATTACCTTTCGCTGCTGGTCGACCGCAAGAGCGGCCGCGTCGCGCTGATCGTCTCTACTGAGGGCGGCATGGATATCGAGGACGTCGCGCACTCGACGCCCGAGAAGATCACCACGATCACGATCGACCCGGCCGAGGGATTCCAGCCGCATCACGGCCGCGCGGTCGCCTTCGCGCTCAAGCTCAAGGGCGATCTGAACAAGCAGGCGCAGACGGTTGCGAAGCAGCTCTACGAGGCGTTCGTCGCGCTCGACGCCGAGATGCTCGAGATCAACCCGCTGGTCGAGACCAAGGGCGGCGATCTGCTCGTTCTCGACACCAAGATGAGCTTCGACTCGAACGCGCTGTACCGTCACCCCGACGTGTTCGCGCTGCGCGACGAGAGCGAGGAAGACCCAGCCGAGATCGAGGCCAGCAAGTACGACCTCGCCTACATCAAGCTCGACGGCGACATCGGCTGCATGGTCAACGGCGCGGGCCT
>CAJCHR010000020.1 GCA_903970225.1 Actinobacteria bacterium 21-64-8
ACGCCGTTGGCGGCGACCGACAATGCGTACCTCAACGCCGCGCCGATCGAGCAACTTTCGGCGCACCGCCAATACCTCGCCAGCTTCTCGCCGCGCGCGGTCGAGCAAATCCTCATCGGACAGGAGAATTGATCATGTCGAAGAAAAATCTTCTGGTGCCGGTACTCGCCGGTACCCTCGTCCTCGGTGGCTGCCATGGCGGCAGAAACAGCGCCAACTCGCCTTCGTCCGGCAAGGAGCCCGGGGGCATCACGGTCGAAGCCGACGTTTCGGACAGCACGCCGTTCATGACCTCGCCGGACTATACCGATGCGGCGGTGAAGCGGGTCGGCGAGGCGGTGCTGAAGCAAAGGCTCGGTGATCGCTTCCGGATCGTCCCGATTGGTGACCGGAGCGTGGCCAACTCCATCGCCTCGTTCGCCCTGGTCTCGGGGCAACGGACGCATCTCTCGACGGTCAGGAAGCGGATGGAAGCGGCCCTGACCGGCCTATTCGCCGAGCAGCGGAGCCGAGGGGGCAATGGAAGCACCAACATTCTCTATGCGCTCCAGAACTCGCATCCGCTCTGCAGTTCCGGCAGTGCGATCTACATCCTGAGCGACGGTATAGAGGCGAGCAGCGAAGCCAATATCGGCGCAGCGCTCGCTGCGGGCAAGCCGATCAAGTTGCCCGAACCGAGCGAGCAATTTCTCAAGGGTGGTGGCTGCTCGATCACGATGATTGGCATCGGGGTTACGTCCCCGGCCGGTGGTGGCACCAATGTGCAGATGCTGCCGGATGCGCAGCTCGACAGCCTGAAGAGCGCCTGGCGCAGTTGGTTCGTCAGTGCGGGCGCCGATCCGGCCAACGTGCATTTCGAGACGATCTTGTAACGCGCCGCTGAGGCGGGGCGATCGGCTGATCGTCCCGCCCGGCTCCTGACTTTCACCTTTCAATCAAACCCAGGGCGCGCGGGTGTCCCCGCACGGTTGGCTTCGTGCGTCCAAATCTTCCGGAAAGGACCATTCCATGAAACTGTTCGACTTCATCGATGCGAGCCCGCTCGACGCGATTGCCACCTGTCCGCTCTGCGGCGATGGCGATCACGAAGACAACCGGCTCGACGAAAGCCTCTATATCGCCGCTGCCCGCGAGGCACCGCGCCTTCGTCACGAAGGCAAAATCGACGAGGCCGTTGAACGGCTTACCGCGCTCGCTGCGATCCGCATCGTCAACTGGGCACGACCCAGCCATCGCTGCCCCTGCGGGGTGACCTTCGATGCTTGATTGGCTCAAGAACGTGCTCGGCGACGCCTTCCACGAGGTGATTCAGCGCGGCTGGTTTGGGCGCAACGACAGGGTGCCTGACCATGCAGGGCCCGGCTCGGACATGGCCCCGGACGCCGGGCGCGGCGTGCTGGACCTGCTCTTTGCCAGCAATCCAGAGCACGTGTCCGGCACCGAGACCCACGATCACGAGGCCGTTCGCGGCCTCGACCTCGACCGATAATAGGAGGCCGATATGGCCAAGGACATACTCGACATTCCGCTGTTTTCTCTTTCGCCTTTCGATCACGCGACCTTCAGGGACCTCGCGCAAAATGTCTTCGTCACCGGGGTTACGGGCGGCGGCAAGACCAGCGGACCCGGATTTAACATCCTGAAGGCACTCTTGCTGTCCGGCAGCGGCGGCATCGTCCTCTGCGCCAAACCCGGCGAAGCGGACGAGGTGATCGGCCTCGCCAAGAAATTGGGACGGCACCGCTCGGTCGTCCGTTGGTCGGGCAGCAATCACGGCTTCAATTTCCTGGCCTATTCCTTGAGCCGCCTCGGCTCGGACGGCACCAACGGCGTCGTGGAATATCTGATGCGCATCATCGAAATGATGCGCGCGGCGAGCGCATTGCCCGGAGGCAACGGCGATGCCTTCTGGATCGACGAACTGCGGGTTCTGCTCAGATATTCGGTGCCGATCGTCTTTCACGCTACCGGCACGCTGCGCATCGCGGATCTGATCGCCTTCGTCCGCAGCGCACCGACCAGCGCCGAGCAGATGACATCCGACGAGTGGCAGGCCGCCGCGCCGTTCTTCCTGACCTGTTTCACGCAGGCCGCCGACAAGCTCGATGATGCCACCGGGCACCGCATCGCTTCCTACTGGCGCGACGATTTTGCCAAGCTCGATCCCAAGCTGCGCAGCAATATCCTCGCGGGCTTTTCCATGCTCGATCGCTTCAACCACGGCTGGCTGCGGGACGCCTTTTGCGGCGACACGACGATCGTGCCGGAACTGTGTTTCCACGGCGCGATCATCATTCTCGACATGCCGCGCGCTACGCTCGGCGAAGATGGCGTGATCGCCGAAATGCTGTTCAAGGATGCATTCCAGACCGCCGTGCTCGGACGCAACGCTCTGGCCCCGCCGCAGCGCAAGCGCTTCGTCTTTACCTACGCCGACGAATGTCAGGAGGTGGTGACGGCGGGCGATGCCAATTACCTCGCCATGTCGCGATCCTCGCGGGCAACGACGATCTACCTGACCCAATCACTGCCTTCGATGTATGCTAAGCTCGGAGGTGCCAACGCGCATGACCGAGCCCACGCGCTCATCGGTAACTTCGGCGTCAGACTCTTCTGTGCGACCAATTGCACTGAAACTGCGGAATGGGCAGCCAAGACGTTGGGCCGCACGCTGCATCGCCGCGGCAGCGGCTCGGATGCGTTCGGCTCCAGCACCTCATGGGGCAGCTCGATGAACCAGGGGCGCAACTGGGGCACGAGCAGCCAGGGCGGCGGCGGCTTTTCCAGCGATGGCAAGGGCGGTGGCAGTCACAGCAGCAATTGGAGCAGCGGCAGTTCCAG
>CAJCHR010000021.1 GCA_903970225.1 Actinobacteria bacterium 21-64-8
GGTTACGGCTTCGAAAGACAGTCAGGGGTTTATGGCAGTTGCGTTCGATGAGATGAACGGCCCCGGCGGCGACCTCCGCCCGGCCTACCAGGAACTCTCCCGGTGGCTGAAGGAGACCCCTCCGGACGCGCTGGAGTATCGCCGCCAGGAAGCGGAGCTGCTGTTCCGCCGGATCGGCATCACGTTTGCCGTTTATGGCGATGCCGAAGCCCAGGAGCGGCTGATCCCGTTCGACGTGATCCCGCGGATCATCTCGTCCAAGGAATGGACGCTGCTGGAAAAGGGACTGAAGCAGCGGGTGCGCGCGCTCAACATGTTCCTGCGCGACATCTATCACGGCCGCGATATCCTGCGCGCCGGCATCATCCCCGACGACCTGATCTTCCAGAACGCGGTATTCCGCCCCGAGATGAACGGCCAGGACGTCCCGCACGACGTCTACGTCCACATCGCCGGCATCGACATCGTCCGGGTCGACGCCGACAACTTCATCGTGCTGGAGGACAATGCGCGCACGCCCTCCGGCGTGTCTTACATGCTGGAAAACCGCGAGATCATGATGCGGCTGTTTCCGGACCTGTTCGCCCGGCACCGCGTCGCCCCGGTGGAGCGCTATCCGGATGAACTGTTGTCGGCGTTGCGGTCGGTGGCGCCGCTCAGCGCCTCGGCGGAGCCGACGGTCGCGCTGATGACGCCCGGCGTCTACAATTCCGCCTATTACGAGCATTCGTTCCTCGCCGACAAACTCGGCATCGAGCTGGTCGAAGGCCGCGATCTCATCGTCAAGAACGATGAGGTGTTCATGCGCACCACCGAGGGCCTCAAGCGGGTCGACGTGATCTACCGCCGGGTCGACGACGACTTCCTCGATCCGCTGACCTTTCGTCCCGATTCCGCGCTCGGCGTGCCCGGACTGATGTCGGCCTATGCCGCCGGCAATGTCACGCTCGCCAACGCGGTCGGCACCGGCATCGCCGACGACAAGGCGATCTACACCTACATGCCGGAAGTCGTGAAATTCTATCTCGGCGAAGAACCGATCCTCAAGAACGTCCCGACCTGGCGCTGCCGCGAGCCGCAGGCGCTGTCCTACGTGCTCGACAACCTAAGCGAACTCGTGGTCAAGGAAGTGCACGGCTCCGGCGGCTATGGCATGCTGATCGGTCCCGCCGCCACCAAGGCCACGATCGAGGCGTTTCGCGACAAATTAAAGCGCGAGCCGGAAGGTTTCATCGCCCAGCCGACGCTGGCGCTGTCGACATGCCCGACCTGCGTCGCTTCGGGACTGGCGCCGCGCCATGTCGATCTCAGGCCGTTCGTCCTGACCGGCCGCGATCGCACCACGATCGTGCCGGGCGGATTGACCCGTGTCGCGCTCAAGGAAGGCTCGCTGGTGGTGAATTCGAGCCAGGGCGGCGGCACCAAAGACACCTGGATTTTAGACGAGTAAGAACCGGATTCCGCATGCTGTCGCGTACCGCCGAAAACCTGTACTGGCTCGCCCGCTATGTCGAACGCGCGGAATATCTGGCGCGCACCATCGATGCAACGCTGCGCGTTACCGCGCTTCCGGCCGCCTATATCGGCAAGACCAATGAATGGGATTCGGCGCTGCTCACCGCCGGCGTCAGCGCGAGCTTCTACGAGAGCTACAAGGAAGCCAACGAGCAGAACGTGGTCGAGTATCTCGCGTTCTCGCCGGACAACCCGTCCTCGATCAAGAATTGCATCGAGAACGCCCGGCTAAATTCCCGCTCGGTGCGCACCGCGCTGACCAGCGAGATGTGGGACACCATCAACAGCGCCTGGATCGAACTCGGCGAAGTCTGGGGCAAGGGCACTTCCAGCCGCGAGGAACTGGCGCGGTTCCTGCGCTTCGTGCAGGAGACCTCGCTGCGCTTCGACGGCTCGGCCTACCGGACCATGCTGCGCAACGACGCCTACTGGTTCTCCCGGCTCGGCCTGCATCTGGAGCGCGCCGACAACACCGCCCGCATCCTCGACGTCAAATATCACGTGCTGCTGCCCGAGGAAGAGCATGTCGGGGGACCGCTCGATTTCTACCAGTGGACCTCGATCCTGCGCTCGGTCTCGGCGCTGACCGCCTATCACTGGGTCTATCGCGAGACCCTGAAACCGTGGCTGATCGCGGATCTGCTGATCCTCAACGACTCGCTGCCGCGGTCGCTCGCCAGTTGCTACGGCAATCTGGTGCGCAATCTCGACCAGATCGGCGTCGCCTATGGCCGCCAGGGTCCCTCGCAGCGCCACGCCCGCGGCGTCCGCAACCGGCTCGAGCACAGCCACATGGACGACATCTTCCAGCATGGCGTGCACGAGTTCATCCAGGAATTCATCGCGGACAATTCACGGCTTGGCGAAATCATCACCAAGCAGTATCTGATCTGAAGTGAATGCAATGAAGCCCCGTCATGGCCGGGCTTGTCCCGGCCATCCACGTTCTGTTTTATAGCGAATTCGTGAAGCGAATACGTGGATGCCCGGGTCAAGCCCGGGCACGACGACGCTCCGAAACCCTGACGTCAACTTGGTACGCCCATGCGCCTGCGCATCGCCCATTCCACTACCTATCGCTACGAGCCGCCGGCATCGGGCGTGATCCAGATCCTGCGGATGACGCCGGGCAGCCATGACGGCCAATACGTCGCGGAATGGCAGATCGACGTCTCCACCGACACTCGGCTCGACATGCATGAGGACGCCTTCGGCAATGTCACGCATGTGCTGAGCCATGGCCCGATCGCCGACCTCACCATTCATGTCGAGGGCATGATCGAGACCCACGATACCGGCGGCGTGCTCCGCGGCAGCGATGAGCGCTTTCCGCCCGGCCTGTTCCTGCGCTCGACACCGCTGACCGCGGTCAACCCCGCGATGGCGACCTTCGCGCGCGAGTTGCGCGCCGAATCCGACGGCGACGTGCTCGGCTTCCTGCATGCGCTGATGGTGCAGATCAACGAGCACATGACCTTCGACGAGGACCCGACCAACAGCGGCACCTCGGCGATCGAGGCGTTTGGCTTGAAGCGCGGCGTGTGCCAGGACTATGCGCATATCTTCATCGCCTGCGCGCGCCATGGCGGCGTTCCCGCGCGCTTCGTGTCCGGGCATTTCCTGCGTTCCGACGGCATGGTCAACCAGCAGGCCGGCCACGCCTGGGCGGAGGCGTTCGTGCCCGATTTGGGCTGGGTCGGGTTCGATCCGGCGAATTCGATCTGCACCACCGACGCGCATGCCCGTGTCGCCATCGGGCTCGACTACCTCGGCGCCGCACCGGTGCGCGGCACCCGCTATGGCGGCGGCACCGAAACCCTGACGG
>CAJCHR010000022.1 GCA_903970225.1 Actinobacteria bacterium 21-64-8
CGCCCGGTGCGCCCAGCAACTGGGATGAGGCGACGTCCATGCCGGTCAGGTCATAGCGCCCGCTTCCCGTCGCTCGCATTCCCCTGACCCGCCAGTCCGCCAAGTCGGTCCTCGCCTGGTCATCCGCCGGAACGACGACGAGTTGCCTTTCCCCGGTGGCGGGCTGCGCGGTGATCACAGCAAAGCGCAGGCCGCCGGCACCCGTCGCGAAGGACTTGGCACCGCGCAGCGCTGCGCCGCCCTCGTGGTGGCCGATCTGGACACCAGGCTGTGGTTCGGTGGCCCAGACACCGTAGAATGCGCCGCCACCCAGCGACGTTCGAAGCGCCGCCTTCTGGCTTGGCGTGCTGAACCAATCGAACAGCAGGAGCGCATTCACGTGCCCCTCGTAAAGCCGCCCGACGCTAAGATCGGCCCTGCCGACGATCCGCAGCACGGTCATCATGCACGCATATTGCGTGCGGCGATCAGCGAAGGTTTCGCCGCCGCTTTCCACCGGCGCGAACGTCAGATGCAGGCCTGCCGTGCGGAGCAGGTTCATGCTCTCGACCGGAAATACCGGAGCAGCGTCATAACGCGCGCCGAGCGCTGCAAGGTTTTCGGAGATATCCTGCGCGCGTATCGCCGCCGGCGCGCTTTCACGGACGTTCGTACCGACCGCCGTCATGCTGCACGCTCCAGTGCGCGGGCCGACCGGTCTGCAAGGTTCGTGATCCATTCAGCCGCATTTCGGGCGCCATCGTGATCATGCAACCGCTGGCGTGCGTCCGATGGCAGCCGTAGGACAGCCTCGATCAGCGCAGGCCAACATGACGGTTCGGGCCAGCCGTTTAGCACCAGCGCGGCGCCAAGTTCGCCAAGTCGATCCGCGCTAGCCTGCTGTTCATCGTACGGCCTCGGCTGGGGAATGCAGATGAATGGCCGATCCGCCGCCATGACGGCGCCGATAAGTCCATCTCCTGCGCCGCCGATCACAACCGATGCCAGACCGATCTCGCGCTCGGGCTCATGCACCCATCCGGCAACGTCCAGATTGAGCGCATGTGACCGCGGCGCAGTGCAGGGGCCGATGATCCGCCATTGCCAGTCGGGCATGGTTCGGGCGGCAATCGCGAAAGCTTCGCCATCGCCGGGCGCGCCGCCGCGTCCCATCACCACCAGAATACGATTTGGCACCGGATCACCGGGCGATGGGCGGCCCGTAATCCCCGGCAGGTACCGTGATTTCTCCCGGACCCACCGCGGAGTGCCCGCAGGTTCCAGATCTTCGTGGAACGGCGCCAGCAGACCGCGAGCGCCCCTGAACGCATCGAGGTGCGCCGGGTCGTTTCGATTGCCGTTCAGGCGCACGTAGACGGTCGGGACAGATGCCAGCCGCGCGAGCATCGCGACTTCGACCGAGACGTCGACCACCATCAGCGAAGGCTTCTCGACCTCGATCCACCGGGCGATCCTCGCCACACGCGAACGGATGCCCTGATGATCAACCGGCGCATAATGCAACGCATCGGGCCGGCAGTCCGCCTCGTCGGCGCCGTCAAAGCGGCCCGATCGCGGCCGATCGTCGGCAAGATCGACGCCATCTGCGCTTACACCTGTTCCCAGCAGGACAATGTTGCCACGTCCGGCCGACATGATGGCTCGCGCGCGGCTCATGTGGCCGGCGCCGTGATGGTGAACGTAGTAACCGATCGGCCGCTCGCTCATTCCACCACTTCCAGGCACATGTCGTGCGGCATGGGGGGCAGGCCGGGCTCGTCGCGGGCGATCTGCGCGGATCCGCCTATACGGGTGCGCAGTTCTTTCCGCCACGCCGCGCGCGTTTCCCAGTGATGGAACGCCGGTGCCATCGGCGGAGGCGCGCCTTCAGCGCTGTTGAGGAGCTGCGCCATCGCGGATGCCATGCCGCCTTCGGCGCGCCCGTCGGTCCGAGGGGAGACGCGGATGAAAACATCGCTCGGATGGACGAGCCGCGCGCCCAGCGCCAACGCCGCCAGAACCAGACCTCGATCTTCGCCTGTCGCCACCAGCGGAATTCCCCCGCATGCGAGGTAGGTCCGCGCTCTGATCGCGAGTGAGGCCCCGGTGTGATCGCCGTGGCGGGGCGCGGGATCCCACGCGACCGGGTCGATCGCGTCTTCGATCGCGCGGACCTGGCTCCAATAGCGGTCCCACGCGCGGCGGACTTTGGCGACCGCCGCAGGCAGGGGTTCACGCTCCTCGTCTATTACGATCCTGCCGCCGACAAGGTCGGCGCCGCGCGAGAAGGCGCCGGCGATAGTGTCAAGCCAATCCACCGGAGGCCGCGCGTCGGCGTCCGTGCTGATGAGCACTGCGTCGTCGAGATCCGGGAGGTGCCGCAAACCCTCGTGCATCGCCAATCGGCGCGCCGATCCGGCATGGGCGAGTTCGGCGGGGAACTGGGCCGTCACGACATGGATCGCCAGCCGCCCGGCGTGGCGCCGCCTGGCAGCCTCGATCAGGCTCAGGCTGTCATCGGTAGTATTATTGACGGCGATCGCGACGCAGATCTCACCCGGCCAGTCCTGTTCAGCAATCGCATCGAAAAAAGCCGGCAGGCGCGCGGCTTCGTTGCGGGCGGGGACGCAGATGCAAAGCGCGACAGGCAACGCGTCAGGCATGATGCGGCGTCTCCGGAAGACCCGCGCCGCCTGCGAACGCCGGTGACGTCATCGCGGACACACGCATCTCTTCAGCTGGAGAATCGCGGAACGATGATTTTCCTGCTCCAACCTGGCGCTGGTAGAGCGCTTCATAAGCGTCGATCATCCGATCGGCGTTACAGCTGTCCTCTGCACGCCTGCGGCACGCCCGACGATCGAGCGTCAAGGCCGTCAACGCAGCCTCGGCCAGCGATTCGATGTCGTCCGGCACAGCAAGCACGCCGCAACTCGGGTCGAGGATCTCGGGGATCGCGCCGCGCGCAAACGCTGCCACGGGCACGCCGCAAGCGAGCGCCTCGGCCACGACCAGTCCATAGGGCTCCTCCCACAGCGGCGTGCATAGAAACGCGCGCGCGCCGCCGACCAGCCGGGCAAGCTCGTGATGCGAGAGATGACCGACGTGCGAAGCGCCGTGTCCCAGCAGCGGCGCGATCTGTTCCTCGTAGTATTCCTGATCGAGGATTGGTCCGGCAATCTTCAGCGGCAGGCCCACGCGGCGCGCCGCCGCCATCGCGAGATGCAATCCCTTCTCGGGCACGATGCGGCCGTACCAGACGAGGTAGCCGTCCTCGTCGGGCGCCGCGCGGAACGTGAAGCGATCGAGGTCGATCCCGTTCAGGATAACCGCATCGGTCGGCATGACATGGTTCCATAAGCCGGCGACTGCATGCGAGACCGCGACGAAGGCATTGTTTTGCGCCTTGCACAGTCGGATGCCGCTCTCCAGCCAGCAGAACGGCGGGGTGTGGAGCGTGGTCACCATCGGCATCGGCAGGCTGTCGGCCATAGCCACGGGCAGGTAATGCAGGCTGTTGTTGTGAATGATGTCGAACTGCCGGTGACGCAGCCCGTTCATCAGGCTCAGATAAGCGTGATGCTCCTTGAAGAAGGAGATGTCCGGAGCCTCGCTCGTCCCGACCACATCGATCGCGGTTTCCGAGCAGATCGCCTCGAGACCCAAAGCGCGCTCGGATTTGAACGAGGCGAACACCGTCACGGCATGTCCGCGTTCACGCAGCAGGCGCGCGAGCAGATGGGTGTGCATCTCAAGCCCGCCGGCAAACGGCTCGGCGATCGGATATTTGAGGTGAGCGATGATGCCGATCCGCATCCGGTGATATCCTTGCGCGGAGTGACAGGGGCGACTTCCAACGCCCCCGTCACAGGTTTCGAGACGAGAAGCGGATCAGGCTGAAGGTTGCGCGTCGAGATCGACGTTCAATTCCCTTGGCCAGAAGCGCAGGGCCCTGCAGGCCTCGATGAACGGCGCTGCGTCCCTCGCCTCCGCGAGCGGCAGGCAGGCTTCGTCGAGGTCGTCAGCGATGCCCGCCTTGACGAAGATCGGCTTCGCCTCGGCTCCGATGCCGATGTACTTGCAGTGCGCGAAGGCGTCGGTCACGAAGTCCTTGGCCGCGGCATCGAGCGATAGCAGCGCGGCGCCGTCTGCCGAGACGACGACCGCGACCGCATCGAACAGCACCGATGGTCCGCCGTCGATCTTGTGCTTGGCGGCGACGGTCGTGCCATCGGACAGCGTCACACCGGCGATCTTGGGGGCGATGACCTCGTAGACCGCGCCCTCGGCGGCGACCGCCTTAAGCAGCGCCTTGAAGATCGCCGCGTCCGCGCCATCGCTCAGCACGATACCCAGCTTGCGGCCCTTGAAATTCGCAGGCCCGTTCTTGGCGATGCTGAGCTTGTCGGACGGCGGCAGGTCGGTGATCGGCGCGCGCGCGGCTACGGCAGCATCGGGCAGGGCAAGCCCGAGGCCATCGGCTACGGTCGCCGCCAGATTGGCGTCGATGTTGGGCAGGTGCGAGACCGTCCGCGAACGAATATCCGGCCGCTCGACTTTCGACAGCTCGAACACCAGCGCATCGCCGATGTGCTTCTGTTCGATCGGGGTCTGGCTGATCAGGAACTGGCGCGCCTGGCTGTAATGGTCGGCGAAGCTTTCCGAGCGCACGCGCTGCTTGGGGCCGTCCGCGGTCTCGGCGAAGCTGGTGAAGCCGCGCACCGGGTCCTCGCGCGGGCCGCCCTGCGCCGCGCCCCAGCTGTTGGGTTCGTAATTCACTCGGCCCTTGGGATTGCGCATCGCCATGTGCCCGTCCTGCTGGAAATGGGCCATCGGACACTTGGGCGCGTTGATCGGGATGTGCGTGAAGTTCGGCCCGCCAAGGCGCTTGAGCTGCGTGTCGAGGTACGAGAAATTGCGGCCCTGCAGCAGTGGGTCGTTCGAGAAATCGATGCCCGGGGGCACGTTCTGCGTGCAGAACGCGACCTGCTCGGTCTCCGCGAAGAAGTTGTCGACGACCCGGTCGAGCACCAGCCGGCCGACGATGCGCACCGGGACCAGTTCTTCCGGGATCAGCTTGGTCGCATCGAGCACATCGAAGTCGAAGCTGTCGGCGAAGGCATCGTCGAACAGCTGGACGCCGAGTTCCCACTCGGGGAAATCGCCCGAATTGATCGCATCCCACAAGTCGCGGCGATGGAAATCGGGATCGGCGCCGTTGATCTTGACCGCCTCGTTCCAGACGACCGACTGAAGGCCCTGCTTGGGCTTCCAGTGGAACTTGACGAACGTCGATTTGCCCTCGGCCGTGACCAGCCGGAAGGTGTGGACGCCGAAGCCCTCGATCGTGCGCAGCGAGCGCGGGATCGTGCGGTCGGACATCTGCCACATGACCATGTGGAAGCTCTCGGGCGTCAGGCTGATGAAGTCCCAGAAGTTGTCATGCGCCGACTGCGCCTGCGGAAAGTCGCGGTCCGGCTCGGGCTTCACCGAGTGGATCAGGTCGGGAAATTTGATCGCGTCCTGGATGAAGAACACCGGGATGTTGTTGCCGACGATGTCCCAGTTGCCTTCCTGGGTGTAGAGCTTGACCGCGAAGCCGCGCACGTCGCGCGCGAGATCGGGCGAGCCCTTGGAACCTGCGACCGTCGAGAACCGGACGAACGCCGGTACGCGCTCACCGACGCGCTGAAACACATCGGCTCGCGAGACATCGGCCAGGCTGTCGGTAAGCTCGAAGAAGCCATGCGCGCCATAGCCGCGTGCATGGACGACGCGCTCGGGAATGCGCTCGTGGTCGAAGTGGAACATCTTCTCGCGGAAATGCGAATCCTCGAGCAGCGATGGGCCCCGCGCGCCTTGCTTGAGGCTGTTCTGGTCGTCGGCGACAGGGATGCCCTGCTGCGTCGTCAGCGTAGCAACATCGCCGCCCGCGACCTGATGGGTCTCTCCGCCGGCCGCCTGGGGCTCGTCAAACTTGAACGAGATCGCTGCGTCCGCCGGTACTGGCGACGCCTTTTGAGGAGATTCCCCACCGATATCCGCACCCGCGATATCGGGCGGCGTGATCCTTGCGGCAGGATTGGCAGCTTTGGCTGGTGCCGTCTTGGAGTTCGCGAGCTTCTTGGCCATGAATGTCCCCGTCCGATGATTGATGCACGGACGCGGGATGTGTCGGTCGAGCCCGGCACATGACTGCCGCGCCGGCAGTGCGAATTATCGGTTGGGAAGCGGCGCCCTGTCACAAGGTTGCTGCGACGGTCGTTAAATTAATCTGTGTTATGATGAATGCCGCGAGCTGTAGTCGATGATCTCTGACACGGCCCACGCCAGCAGTCGCTCATCCTTGCCCGGCAGCTAGACCTAATGGGCCGCGCCCGCTTCGATCTCCCGCGCCGGCCGAGGCGCCAGCCAGATGAGGGCCGCTGCGAAGACGAATACCATCGCCGAGACGAGGAAGATGTGATCGGTCGCAAGCGCCAGACTCTCTCTGTCCACGAACTGCTCGACCATTCCGCGAACTTGCCCGACGGAGAAGCCCGCAGAACGCAGGGTCTGCGACGTCGCCCCCGTGTTCATGCTGGAAACGATCTCGCTGCGCGATACGCGAGCGTCGTCGTTCCACGAAGTCGTCGCGATCGACGTGGCGATGGCGGCGGCCATCGTCCGCAGGAAGCTCATCAGGCCCGCGGCGGACGCCGTCTCCTCCACGTTCACCGCGGCCAGGCCGATGGTCGTCACCGGGATGAAGAAGAAGGGCATGCCGATGCCCTGGAGAAGCTGCGGGATCGCCAGCGACCAGAAGTCCACGCCGCTCGTCCAGTGGACCCGGAGCAGCGATGTGAAGCCGAGCCACAGGATACCGAAGCAGACGAGCGCGCGCGGATCGTATCTGGTCGAGAGCTTCGCCACGATCGGCGATGCGATCACCGCCGACACGCCGGTAAACGCGGTTGCGTAGCCTGCCCATGTGGCGGTGTAACCCAGGCTGCTCTGCAACCATTGCGGGATGATCACCGCCGAGGTGAAGAACGTGCCGAACGCAAAGGCCAGCGCAAACACGCTCGCAGTGAAGCCGCGGTGACGGAACACGCGCAGATCGACCGCCGGCTGATCCTCGGTCAACTCCCATGCGCAGAACAGGGCGAAGCCGATCACCGCGACGATCCCGAGCGCAAGGATCAGCGGATCGCCGAACCAGTCGCGATTGCGGCCCAGATCCAGCATGATCTGAAGCGCGGCGATCCACAGCAGCATCAGCGCCATGCCGATCCGGTCGATCCGCGCCGGCCGGAGTGTCGTTTCCGCCCGGCGCAGCAACGTGATCGCGCCCACCGTGCAGAACAGAGCGACCGGCAGGTTGATGAAGAAGATCCAGCTCCACGACCAGTTGTCGCTGATCGTGCCGCCCAGGATGGGCCCGAGGATCGGTGCGGTCACGGTCGTCATCGCCCAGATACCCATGGCGGCGCCATGCCTCGCCTTGGGAAAGATGCGCAGCAGCAGCGTCTGCGTCAGCGGCATCAGCGGGCCGCCGCAAAAGCCCTGACCCAGGCGGAAGAGGATCAGCATGCTGAGTCCGCTCGACAGACCGCACAGCATCGAGAATGTGCCGAAGCCGATCATCGCGGCGATGAAGGTCTTCACCGCGCCGAACCGAGCGGTGAGAAAGCCGGTGAGCGGCACGCATACCGCCTCCGCGACCGAATAGGACGTGATCACCCACGTCCCCTCATCCGACGAGATGCCGAGCCCGCCCGCGATATGCGGCACGGAGACGTTGGCGATGGTGGTGTCCAGCACCACCATGAAGTTGCTTAGCGCCAGCACCATCGCCGCCAGCAGCAACCGCCCGCCGGTCAGGCCCTCAATTCCATCACCTTCGCCGCTCATGATTCTGGGCCTCAGTTGGCGGAAATGGTCACGTCGGCATCCATCGAGAGACCGACACGCAATGGGTGAGCGGCCAGTTCGCGCGGATCGAGCGTAACGCGGACCGGCAGACGCTGGACGACCTTGATCCAGTTGCCCGTGGCATTCTGGGCGGGGATCAGCGCGAAGGAGGATCCCGTCCCGCCCGAGAAGCCTGCGACCTTGCCGTGATAGACGACGTCGCTTCCGTAGAGATCGGAGACCAGTTCGACCGATTGTCCGTCCCTGACTTTGCCGAGCTGCCCTTCCTTGAAGTTGGCATCGACATAGAGGCTGAAGACAGGGACGATCATCATCACCGTGTCCCCCGCGGCGAGGCGCTGGCCGACTTGCACCGATCGCTTGGTGACCACGCCGTCCACGGGCGCCCGGATCACGGTCCGTTCGAGATCGAGCCTCGCCTGATCGACTTTGGCCTGCGCCGCCAGCACGTCCGGATTGGTGGACATGGTGGTGCCGGTCAGCAGCGCCTGATTGGCCGCGAAATCACCCGCGGCAGCGCTTTTCGTCGAGGCCGCTTGCTCGACGCCGGCCCGCGCCAGATCGAGATTGGCTTTGGCCGCCGCGAAGGCGTTGGTCGCGATAGTCAGTTCGTCGGCCGAGACCGCGCCGCTGGGCGCCAGCTTGCGCCG
>CAJCHR010000023.1 GCA_903970225.1 Actinobacteria bacterium 21-64-8
GCTCACGCCACTCTCCCGGCGCCAGCCCATCGAGCGACCAGTCCCCGATCCGCCAGCGCACCAGCCGCAATGTCGGATGTCCCACAGCCGCGGTCATCCGCCGCACCTGACGGTTGCGCCCCTCGCCGATGGTGAGCTTCAGCCAGCAATCGGGCACGGTCTTGCGGAAACGCACCGGCGGATCGCGCGGCCAGAGCTCTGGATCGGCAATGCGGGTCGCCTCGGCCGGGCGGGTCAGGCCGTCCTTGAGGCGGACCCCGCGCCTGAGCTGCTCCAGACTGTCCTCGGCTGCATCGCCTTCGACTTGCACCAGATACGTCTTGGGCATCTTGAACTTCGGGTCGGCGATTCGCGCCTGGAGGCGGCCGTCGTCGGTGAGCAGCAGCAGGCCTTCGCTGTCCAGATCGAGCCGCCCCGCCGGATACACGCCCGGCACTTTCACGAAGTCCGCGAGGGTCGGACGCGGCGCATTCTGGCCTTCGCCCGGAGTGAATTGGCAGAGCACGCCGAAGGGCTTGTTGAACAGGATCAGACGCGACATCCCGCCCTCTTAGCGCGTCCACCGCTCCGTGCCTGCAGTTGATCGAAAACAGTATCGTTTTGGGCTAGGAATCATTGTGCGCGGCAACCCGCCTCGTGACAGCGGACGCCCGAACCAGAGAGGTCCCCATGCGCTACGACATTTCCGGCACCGTGATGCAGACGCTCCAGATCGCGCTCGACCCCGGCGAGGTCATCGTCAGCCAGACTCATGCGATGGCGTGGATGACCGATGCGATCGACATGGACACGCACACCGGCGGCGGGCTTTTCGCGGGGCTCAAGCGCGCGATGGGCGGCGGCAGTTTCTTCATCACCGAATACGGCGCGCGCGGTCGCGGCGAGGTTGCTTTCGCACCGCGCTTTCCGGGGCAGATCATCGCGAGGAATCTGGCGCCGGGCGAATCGCTGATCTGCCGCAAGGAGACGTTCCTCTGCGCCGAGCGCTCGGTCAGCCTCGAGATCGCGTTCCAGCAGCGGCTCGGCGCGGGGGTGTTCGCGGGCGAGGGTTTCATCCTCCAGCGCGTGACCGGGCCGGGCACGGTGTTCCTCGACCTCTCGGGCGAAGTGATCGAGAAGGACCTCGGCCCGGGCGAGCGCCTGCGCGTGCACGCCGGGCATATCGGCATCCAGGAGCCGTCGGTCTCGACCGACATCCAGATGGTGCGCGGCTTCCGCAACGTGCTGTTCGGCGGCGAGGGCCTGTTCCTCGCGACGCTGACCGGGCCGGGGAAGATCTGGCTGCAATCGATGCCGATCCTCAACCTCGCCGAAGAGATCGCGCGCCATCTGCCGTCCAGCGAGGCGACCAACGTCGGGGCGGGCGCGGGCGTCGGCCGGCTGGTCGGCGGCGGCGCGGCTGGCGCCGCGATCGGCGGCATTCTGGGCGGCCTGTTCGGCAGCGAATGAGGCCGCGGCTCAGGCGAACGTCCGCTCGATAGCCGCCAGATCGGCACGCAGGATCGGCGTCGCGCGCTCGACCAGCGTTCGCACGATGCCCCCTTGCCGCTGGCTGGGGTGGAACACGAAATGCACCGGGACGGGATCGGGCTCGTAAGCCGCGAGCAGGCGGACCAGCCGGCCTTCGCGGATATCGTCGGCCACCTGATACGACAGCGGGTGGCAGATGCCGTTGCCGCGCAGCGCCAGATCGAGCGCGGTCGCCTGATTGTTGACCGAGATATGCGAGCCGACCACGACCGTGCGCAAGCGGCTGGGCGCGGTCGGCCGGGTGCGCAGCTGCCACGCCTCGTGTCCGCCGCCGACTTGCAGGTTCACGCAGGCATGCCCCGCGAGGTCGCCCGGCTCCTGCGGCGTGCCCGCGCGGGCGAGATACCCGGGCGAGGCGCAGACCAGCCGCCGCACCGTGCCGAGCCGGATCGCGGTCAGCACCGAATCCTGCAGCCGCGCGATGCGCAGCGCGAGGTCGACACCCTCCTCGACCATGTCGATCACGCGGTTGAGCATGAGCAGCCGCGCGGTCACCTCCGGATGATCGGTCAGGAATGCGGCCAGGATCGGCATGACCTTGCGCTGGCCGAACAGTTCGGGCGCGGTCACCGTCAGCCTGCCCCTGAGCACATCCGACGCGCGATCCGGCGGCGCGAGCTGATCCAGCACCCGGCGGTAGATCGCGACTTGCTCGGCCCCCGCCTCGGTCAGCTTGAGGCTGCGCGTGGTGCGATGAAGCAGCCGCTCGCCCGTGCGCGCTTCGAGCAGCGCTACGCCGCGCGTGATCGAGGCGGCCGATCGGCCGAGCTTGCGCGCCGCTTTGGCCAGCGATCCCTCGTCCACCGCCGCGACCAGCATTGCCATCGCGTCAAGCCGGTCCATCGTTACCAATCCTGCAATCGAGGATTACATCTTACCGGACTTATCGCCGTTTTGTGCAAGAGCTAAATTGCCGTCCGGGAAACCGACCACGCGGATCGAAGGAGCTCTCATGATCGCTCGCAAGCTTTGGCTGCCCGTCCTGCTCATCACCGGGACCGCGTCGCAGGCCGCAACTCTGCCGCTGAAGCCCGGCAGCTACGTTCTGGAAGGTACGCCGTGCAAGGACCCGCCGTTCGCCGCGCTGTTCGATTACGACGGACGCGCGTTCTCCTATCCCCACGCGGCGCAGTGCCGCTCGATCGTGCGCGCGCATCACGGCCGGACATACCGGATCGAGGAGACCTGTTCGGCGCAAGGTGACGGGACGCCGGCGAAGCCCGACACGATGTCGGCGATTTATACCGTGCTCTCGCGTCAGTCGGTCGCTATTCGCAAGGGACAGGACAAGACGAGCGCCACATATCGCTGGTGCCGGGCGCCCTCGCCCAGGCGGGGCGCGTGATGGAAATCCGCCGGAGTCCGGATCGCCGCACGGTGCTGGCGGGTCTCGGCGCGGGGCTCGTCGCCACCGGGCTGCCCCTGCCGGCATCGGCCGTCAGCCCACGTGCAGAGAAGGCCGCCAAGCCCATGCAGACGCATTTCCGCACTGTGCAAGTCGCCGACGTCAACGTGTTCTACCGCGAGTCGGGACCACCGGACGCGCCGGTGATCCTGCTGCTGCATGGCTTCCCGACTTCGGGCCACATGTTCCGCAATCTCATCCCCGAGCTATCCGATCGCTACCGCGTGATCGCGCCCGACTTGCCCGGCTTCGGCAACACGGTGACACCGGCGCGCGGGACGTTCGAATACAGCTTCGACAATCTCGCCAAAGTGATCGAGGGCTTCGTCGATGCGATCGGGCTGCAACGCTATGCGATCTATATCTTCGATTACGGCGCACCGACCGGGCTGCGACTGGCACTCGCGCATCCCGAGCGGATCACCGCGATCATCACCCAGAACGGCAACGCCTATATCGAGGGGCTGAGCAAGGAATGGGGCCCGTGGCAGACCTACTGGCGCGAACCCACCGCGGAACACCGCGAGGCCACGCGCGGCTCGCTCTCGGACGCGGCGATCGCGTTCCAGTACCAGCACGGCTCGCCCGCCGATCTGGTCGCGCCCGATGGATACCTGCTCGATACGTTCTACATGCACCGGCCGGGCGCCGAGGAGATCCAGCTCGACCTGATCCTGTCCTACCGAACCAACGTCGCGCTCTATCCCGAATTCCAGGCGTACTTCCGCAAGCACCGGCCGCCCGTGCTGGCCGTCTGGGGCAAAAACGACCCGTTCTTCATTCCGCCGGGCGCCGAAGCCTATCGCCGCGACAATCCGGATGCGGAGATTCATTTCCTCGACACCGGGCACTTCGCGCTGGAAACGCATCATCAGGAGATCGCCGCGCTGATCCGCGATTTCCTTGGCCGCAAGGTGCCATCCTGATCATGCAAGGGAACGCATAGTGCCGATCGTTACCGTCCAGATGCTGAGCGGCCGCACGGCCGAGCAGAAAAGCGCGCTGATCGAGGGGCTCGCCAACGTGGTTATCGAGACACTTGCCGTGCCCGAGGAGGCGATCCGGATCGTCCTGACCGAAGTCGCGCCCGAGGACTGGGGCAACGGACGGCAGACGATGGCGCAGCTGCGCGCTGCCGCTGCCGCTGCCGCTGCCGCTGCCGCCAGGCCATGAGCGCTTGATGGCCGATACCCTCATGCGCGCCGCCCTGCTGGACGGTCCCGGCGCGCGCTTCAGGATCGTCAGCCTCCCGCGCCCGGTGGCGGGTGAAGGCGAGGTTCTCGTCCGCATCATCGCGAGCGGGGTCAATCCGCTCGACCTCAAGATCCGCGCCGGAGCGGCGGATCATGCGCGCCATCCGTTTCCCGCGGTGCTCGGCATGGACCTTGCCGGCGTGGTCGAGAGCGTCGGCGCGGGGGTCACGGGCTTTGCGCCCGGCGACGAGGTCTACGGGCTGACCGGCGGTGTCGGCGGCCTGCAGGGATCGCTGGCAGACTATGCGGCGGTCCGCGCCGAACTGCTCGCCCCCAAGCCCGCGAACCTGACCATGCGCGAGGCGGCAGCGCTGCCGCTGGTGTTCATCACCGCATGGGAGGGCCTGGTCGATCGCGCGCGCGTCCAGCCCGGACAGCGTGTGCTGGTCCAGGGCGGCGCGGGCGGGGTCGGTCACATCGCGATCCAGATCGCGGCGGCGATCGGCGGGCAGGTCTTCGCCGTCGAC
>CAJCHR010000024.1 GCA_903970225.1 Actinobacteria bacterium 21-64-8
AGAGCGCGCCGACCCCACCGCCCCCGCCGAGCGTCCCGCCGCCGCCGCCACCACCCGCACCGGTGCCGACCCCGCCCCCGCCGCCGGTCTGCAACAAGGGGCCGTACATCGTGTTCTTCGACTGGGATAAGTCGGACATCACGCCTGAGGCCGGTACGATCCTGGATAGCGCGATCAGCGCTTATGCAAACTGCACCAGCGTTCCGATCCTGCTCGCGGGTTACACCGATCGGTCGGGCACGGTTAAGTACAACCTTGGTCTTTCGAGCCGTCGTAACGACTCGGTCCATGCGTACCTTACCGCTCACGGCGTCCCCGATGCGGCGATCTCCAGCCAGGCGTTCGGTGAAGCCAACCCGCGCGTTCCGACTGCGGATGGTGTGCGCGAACTGCAGAACCGTCGTGTCGAGATCACGTATGGCCCGGGTTCGGGTCAGTAAGTCTCACGCGACTGCTGATAATTAAGGGAGGGGCCGGAGAAATCCGGCCCCTTCTTTTTTGTGTCCGAGCGGCGCATGATGCGCACGACGATACGAAAGGGAGCAGAGAAGTTGATCCGGACGATCCTCTTGCTAAGCGCCGTGCTGGCCACCGGAAGCGTGAGTGCCGCGATGCCGACCGCCCACGTTCTGGCAACCGCAAGTCTGGTTGCGGCCGACGGCACATCGCGAGGCGAAGCAACCTTGATCGAAGCGGGGGGTGTCGTGACGCTCAACGTCAAAGGCCTGGGATTGCCGCCGGGAGATCACGGCGCTCACCTTCATGCGATCGGCAAATGCGACGCGCCCGGCTTCACCACCGCAGGGCCGCACCTCAACCCGGCAGGTAAGATGCATGGAATGATGAATCCGCAAGGCAGCCATCTGGGCGATTTGCCGAACCTCTCGGTCGCCGCGGACGGCACCGGCTCATTGGCTTTCCGAATTGATGGATCCGCCGCAGCTTTGTCGCACGACCTCTTCGATGCCGATGGATCCGCGATCGTCATCCACGCTGCTGCTGACGACTACAAGACCGACCCCAGCGGCAACAGCGGGCCGCGAATCGCATGCGGCGTATTCGTCCGCACGCCGACGGACACCGCTCAGGCGGAGTAAGGTACCGGGTCCGTAAAGCCAGCTGCCGCAAAGCCGGCACGGCGCAGTCGGCAGCTGTCACACACCCCGCAGGCCTCGCCCGTCGGTTGTGGGTCATAGCAGGACCAGCTCAGCCCTGGATCGATCCCCAGCCGCATGGCCTCTTCGACGATCTCCTGCTTGCCCAGAAACTGCAACGGCGCGTGGATCGTGAAAGGCTCGCCCTCGTCACCCGCTTTGGTTGCAAGCTCGGCGAGCGCCGCAAAGCCGGCGATAAATTCGGGGCGGCAGTCCGGATAGCCCGAGTAATCGAGCGCATTTACACCGATAAAAATGTCCCGAGCCTCGAGCGCTTCCGCCCATCCGAGGGTCAGGGACAGAAAGATAAGGTTGCGCGCCGGCACATAGGTCACCGGTATTCCCGGCGCCACGCCGGTCTTCGGCACGGCGATGTCATCGGTCAACGCCGAGCCTCCGAACTGGCGCAGATCGAGCGGAAGCACGACATGCCGTTCGGCACCGAGCTCTTTCGCGATCAAGCGCGCAGCATCTATCTCCCGCCGGTGCCGCTGATTGTAGTCGATGGTCAGAGCGTAGACGCGATAGCCAGCCTCGCGCGCAAGCGCGGCCGAGACCATCGAGTCTAGCCCGCCGGACAGCAGGACGACGGCCTTGCGGCCTTCCACAAATGCGATTGAGGGCATCAGCAGTCGCTAGGCCGCGCCGAAGCGACTGACAACACTCATACCTCGATCTTGAAGACGCGCGAACAGAACGCGCAATCGACCGAGACCAGGCCGTCGTCTCCGCGCATATCGAGCCGCTCGGCTTCGGGAAAGCGAGTCAGCACCGATTCGTAATAAGCGGCCGAACAGCGGCAACCCCGCTCCAGCGGACCGAGTGGGTCGACGCGCACCTCGCGCTCCTCGTGAAACAGCCGCCAGACCAGCGCTTCGAGAGAAAGGCTGGTATCGCCCAATTCGTCAGCGCGGATTGATCCGGCGAGCGTGGCGACATGCTCCCACTCGGGGTGATCCAGCTGCACGTGAAGCCGCTCACGGCCCTCTTCGCCTTCTGCAAGATGCTGCACGAGCAAGCCGCCGGCGATGCAATGCTTGCCATCCCAGCGCACCGCGCTGCGTATCAGCGTGGGGACCTGCTCCGACTGGGCGAAGTAGGCCTGGCATGCGCTGGTCAGGGTGTCGCCGGCGAGCGGAACGATCCCCTGATAGCGCTGTCCGCTGCTCGCGATATCGAAGGTGAGCGCAAGGTAACCGTTTCCGAACAGCGCCGTCAGCGAGGGAAACGTGCCAAGCCTCGCGAGCCGCACCGGATCATGCCTGACATAGCCGCGAAGCTCTCCATTCCGGTAATCGCAGACGAGCAGATCGACGATGGCACCGTCGGCCTGCGCCTGGATCGTCAGCTGCGCATCCTCATCCTTGAGCAGCGAACCGACCAGCGCGGTGAGGACCAGCGCTTCGGCCAGCAAATGCCGAATGGCCGTTGGATAATCATGCGCCGAAAGAATCGTGTCCAGCACCGGCCCGAGCCTCACGATCCGGCCGCGCGCATCGCGATCGGGTATCGTGAAGGCGAGCACCCGATCGAAGCCGGTCTCCGCCGCGTTGTCCGTACCGGGCATGATCACAGTTGCTCGAACACCCAGCGCAGCACTGACTTTTGCGCATGGATGCGGTTTTCCGCTTCGTCCCAGATAGCGGATTGGGGGCCGTCTACGACAAGATCGACGACTTCCTCACCGCGGTGCGCGGGCAGGCAGTGGAGAAAAATCGAGTCGGGTTTTGCGCGCGCCATGAGCGCCTGATCGACGCGATAGGGCTCCATCACCGCGATCTTCGAGTCGCTGTCGGCCTGGCCCATGGAAATCCACGTGTCGGTGACGACGACATCGGCGCCTTCGGCCGCCTCGATCGGATTGGCGGTCAACAAGATGTCTCCCCCTGAACCGCGTGCCTTCGCAACGAAAGCAGCATCGGGCTCGAAACCCACCGGGCATCCCGCCCGGACGGTAAACTTGAGCAGTCCCGCCGCCTCGATCAGCGAATTGAGGACATTGTTGCCATCGCCGAGCCAGGCGACCTGCAAGCCCGGCAGAGGTTTACCCCGTTCCAGCACCGTCAACAGGTCCGCCATGATCTGGCACGGATGCGAAAGATCGGTGAGTCCGTTGATCACCGGAACGTCCGCATAATGCGCAAGCTCCTCGATCTTGGCGTGATCATCAGTGCGGATCATGATCGCATCGACCATCCGGCTGAGCACCCGCGCGGTGTCGGCGATCGTCTCTCCGCGCCCAAGCTGCGTCGTACCGGCGTCGAGCACGATCGCACTGCCACCCAGTTGCCGCATCGCCACGTCGAACGAGACGCGCGTACGGGTCGAGTTCTTTTCGAAGATCATCGCCAGGATGCGTCCGGCAAGCGGCGCATCCGAGTCGGCCCGGCCCTTAGGCCACGATGCCCGGGCGGCTTTGCGATCGAGCGCATCGCCGAGCATTGCCGCGATGGCAGCGCCGCTGGCATCGGCAAGGCCGAGGAAATGGCGAGTCATGACACCGGCGCTTCGACCGCCGCATAACTCGCCGCGCCGGCTGACAGCTTATCCATGAACTCGTCGATGTGGCCGTCATCGATGACGAGCGGCGGCACGATCCGCAGCGTGTTGTCACCCGCTGACACGGTAAGCAACTGATGCGAGTCGCGCAGGTGCGCAACGAACGCGCGCGGCTCGACCTTCATCTTCACGCCGAGCATCAGGCCGCGCCCGCGGACAAGTTCGAACAGCTCGGGATAATTGCCGATGAACTGCTCGAGACGCCCGCGCAATCGATCGCCTAGCGCCCGGACTTCCGCAAGGAACTCCTCGTTGCCGACAGCATCGAGCACAGCCTCGCCTGCCGCGATCGCAAGCGGGTTGCCGCCGTAAGTCGAGCCGTGTGTACCGACCACCATGCCGCGCGCGGCTTTCTCCGTCGCAAGGCAGGCGCCGAGCGGGAAGCCACCGCCGATACCCTTGGCAGTGGCGAGAATGTCGGGCTCGATTCCATACTGCTCGTAAGCGTAGAACGTGCCGCTGCGCGCGACTCCGCATTGCACTTCGTCAAGCACCAGCAACAGGTCCTGCTCATCGCAGAGCGCACGCAAGCCGTGCATGAAGCTGTCGGATGCGGTGCGGATGCCGCCTTCGCCCTGGATCGGCTCCAGCAGGAAGCCGGCGGTATTGGGGCCGATCGCGGCCTTCGCTGCGTCAAGATCGTCGAATTCAACATAGCGGAAACCGGGAAGTAGCGGGAGGAATCCCTTGTGCATCTTCTCCTGGCTCGACGCGCTGATCGTGCCCATCGTCCGGCCATGGAACGCGTTGTTGAAGGTGATCAGTTCGAACTTGTGATCGTTGCCGCCATGCTGGTGATAGGCACGCGCGGTCTTGATCGCGCACTCGACCGCTTCCGCACCCGAGTTGGTGAAGAACACCGTGTCGGCAAAGGTGAGATCGACAAGACGCTGCGCGAGTCGCTCACCCTGCGGGCTGCCGTAAAGATTCGAGACATGCATCAAAGTCTCGGCCTGACGCTGAATTGCGCCGATCAGGCCGGGATGCGAGTGACCGAGAATATTGACCGCGATGCCGGCGGCGAAATCGAGATAGCGCCGACCATCCTCACCGATCAGGTGGCAATGATCGCCACGAACCGGACGGAACTCGCACCTGCCGTAGACTGGCATCAGCGGGGTGATCGACATCTCGTGCATCCTTGAACTGCAAAACGGGAGAAAGGTGCAAACGACAAATGGCGGCCCATCGGGCCGCCATTTGCGCGCATCTATGATCTTCAGCGTGCCCGGTCAAACCCGGGAGGCACGTCCGCGGCGAATCAACCCTGGCGCGGCACGAGGTTGACTGCCGAGTACTTGCCTCGTCGATCGACCTCGATATCGAACTCGAGTCGATCACCCTCGTTGAGCGATTGCAGACCCGAACGCTCGACAGCACTGATGTGCACGAACGCATCCGGCTGGCCATCATCACGGGTGATGAAGCCAAAGCCCTTCATGGAGTTGAAGAACTTGACCGTTCCGCTCGCCTTGTCGCCGGTCAGTTCACGCTGCGGAGCGGCATCGCGCTTCTGCACCGCGATCACGTCGCCCACGACCTGAAGGTCGCTTGCAGAAACCTTGCCGCCACGATCGACCAGCGAGAACTCGAGCTGCTGCCCTTCGGCAAGCCCTTCGAGCCCGGCGCGCTCAACCGCGCTGATGTGAACGAACACGTCCTCGCCGCCCTCATCACGCTGGATGAAGCCGAAGCCCTTGGCCGCGTTGAAGAATTTTACGACGCCCTTGCCCTGGCCGAC
>CAJCHR010000025.1 GCA_903970225.1 Actinobacteria bacterium 21-64-8
TAGGCCGCCACGAAGGCCGGGTCGTAGCGCGGGAGGAACCGGTACGGCCCGTAGTCGAAGCTCTCGCCCGTCAGGCTCATGTTGTCGGTGTTGAGCACGCCGTGGACGAAGCCCGCGACCATCCACGAGGCCGCGAGCCGCGCCAGCCGCTCGACCACCTGATGGAGCAGGATCACCGCCGGCTCGCCGCGTCCGGGCGCGTCCTCGGGCGGAAGCGGGCCGGGGAAATTTTCGAGACAATAGGCGATCAGCGCTTCCATATGGTCGCGCTCCTCCAACGCCAGCAGGCGCTGGAAGGTGCCGATGCGGATATGGCCGTGGCTCAGGCGCACCAGCACCGCGGAGCGCGTGGGCGAGGGCTCGTCGCCGCGCCACAGGCTCTCGCCGGTCTCGATCACCGAGAACGTCTTGCTGGTGTTGACGCCGAGCGCCTCGAGCATCTCGGTCGCCAGCACCTCGCGCACCGCGCCCTTGAGTGTCAGCCGCCCGTCGCCGTCGCGGCTCCACGGCGTCTGGCCCGATCCCTTGGTGCCGAGATCGAGCAGGCGATCGGCCGGGTCGCGCAGCTGGGCGTAGAGGAACCCGCGGCCATCGCCGATCTGCGGATTGTAATTGCGGAACTGATGCCCGTGATAGCGCAGCGCCAGCGGCTCAGGCAGATTGCCGGGCAGCGGCTCGAACCGCGCGAAGTGCGCGGTCCATTCCGCCTCGCTCAGTCCGCCGAGCCCGACCGTTTCGGCCCAGCGCTGGTTGCGGAAGCGTGTTGTCTGTTCGGGAAAATCGGCTGGTGCCACCGGGTCGGCAAGCCACGGTGCGAGCGCCAGGATGCGCGGATCGGGGCGATAGTCGGTTGAAAGCGGGGAGCCATGCATCTAGCGCATGTGGCCTCCGGCCGGGCGACCTGCAAGCCGGGCCTGGGTGAGCACCGATGATCAATTACACCGATCGCTTCTGGTCTAGCCGCGACGGGCTCCGGCTGCATTACCGCGACTATGCGGTGCGCGAGGCCCCAGGCGGTAACGGGCGCCCGCCGGTGCTGTGCCTCCACGGGCTCAGCCGCAACGCGCGCGATTTCGATGGGGTCGCGAACCGCATCGCCGGCGAATGGCGCGTGCTGATCCCCGAGATGCGCGGGCGCGGGGACAGCGACTACGCCAAGGACCCCAAGACTTACGATATCGCGCAGTATTTGGACGACCTGACTCTGCTGCTCGAAGAGGAGAAGATCGAGCGTTTCGTCGCGATCGGCACATCGATGGGCGCGCTGATGACGATGGTTTTCGCCACGATCGACCGGGACCGGATTGCAGGGGCGCTGCTCAACGACATCGGCCCGGTGCTGGAGCGTGAAGGGCTCGACGCGATTCTCGAATATGTCGGGCAGGGCCGCAGCTTCCCGACCTGGATGCACGCCGCGCGCGCGATCTCCGAGACTTTGGGCAACGCTTATCCCGACTATGAGATCGCCGACTGGCTGGCTCTGGCCAAGCGGCTGATGGTGCTGACCAGTTCCACCGGGCGGATCGTGTTCGACTACGACATGGCTATTGCCGAGCCGTTCTCGAAGATCGATCCCGAGGCTCCCGCGGCCGATTTGTGGCCGGGGCTCGATGCGCTGAACGGCCGCCCGGTGGCGATGCTGCGCGGTGAGCTGTCGGCGCTGCTCTCGCCCGCGACGTTCGAGAAGATGGGCCGCCGCCTGCCCGAGGCGGATGCGGTCACGGTGCCGCGTGTCGGCCACGCGCCGACGCTCGACGAGCCGGAAGCCGTCGGCGCGCTCGATCGCTTGCTGGCGCGCGTCGCGGCCGCTGGCTGACGCGGCGCCGTGCGGCTGCTGCATATCCACGGGCGCTTCGATCCGCTTGGCGAGGCGATGGGCACTCTCGCGTTCATCCGCGCGCTTTGGGCCGGTATCGATCACGCGGTCGTCGCCGCCGAGCCGATCACCCCCGAAGCGCGGGCCGTGGCTGGCAGCCGGGTCGCATTCCCGGAAGACTTTCCCAGACTTGGCGGCGCGCCGCTGCCGGCGCGGCTGCACGCGATCGGCGCTGCGATGCATGAGTACGATCTGGTCATCACACACGGCTGGCGCGCGATCGACGCGGCGCTGGCGGTGACGCTGTTCGGGCCGCAACTTGCAATACCGCCGGTGATCCACCACGAGCATGTGCTGGATGCGGTCGAGGCAGCCGGACCCTCACGGCGGCGCACCTGGACGCGGCGGATCGCCTTCGGACGGATTGCCGCACTAGTGGTGCCCTCGCAGCGGATCGAAGCGCTGGCGCTCGGTGCGTGGCAGCAGCCCGAGGGGCGCGTTCGCCGCATCGCCCCGGGCGCCGATCTCGCCGCGCTGCTGCGCAAGCCCCGCGCCGATGCGTTGCCGCGTCTGATCAAGCGGCCGGGTGAATTTTGGCTCGGCGCGCTCGGTGCGCTGGAGGACGAGGCGGGCGCCTTGCGGCTGGTCCGCGCACTGGCTGCTCTGGGCGAGGCCTGGCAGCTGGTGCTGCCCGGTGAGGGGCCTGCGCGGTCGGCGATCCGCGCCGAGGCGTTGCGGCTCGATATCGCGCACCGGGTGCACATGCCCGGCGCCTTGGGCGATCCCATGCCGGTCATCGGCCTGTTCGATCTATTCACGCATGGTGGCGGTATCGAACCGGCGCCGGAGATCGTCGCGGCCGCAATGGGCGCGGGGCTTGCTTTCGCGGCGCCGCGGATCGGCGATCTTGGCGAGTGGCTGGGCGAGGGCGCGGCCGCCCAGCTTACGGCGCCGGATGATTGCGCGAACCTGATCGTTCACCTCGCCGACGACCCCCGCCAGCGCCCCACGCTTGGCGACGCGAGCCGCCGCCGTGCCGTCGGGTTCGCGCAGGACACCGTGATCGCCGCACTGCGCCGGACTTGCGCGGACGCGCTCGGGCAGGAGCGATTTCCGTGAGTGTCACGGCTGGCGGCCCCTTCCATTCACCTCCCGTTCGAGATCGAGCCGCAATGGACGCACGTCCGGATCATACCCGTTGAATTGACTGGTCCTTGCGCTAAAGAGCCCCATTCTCCCCCTTATCGAGAGCATTTCGTTCCGTGGCCCTTCCGCCGACACCGCCCGATGCCCTCAGCCAGCGCGCCGCCCAGCAACGGGCCGCGTCGGGCGAGGTGTTCATGCGCGAAGTCAACGATGCGGTGCGTCAGGACGACGCGCTCGACGCCGCGAAGCGCTGGGGCATTCCGCTGGTCGTCGCCATCTTGGTCGGCCTTGCCGCGCTTGGCGGCTGGCTCTGGTGGCGCGCCGATAGCGCGAGCAAGCTGGGTGCACAGGGCGAACAGCTCGCGCTGGCGCTCGATCAGGTGCAGGCCGGGCAGTTCGATGCGGGCGCCAGCGCGCTGGGGCCGCTTGCCGCCAAGCCCGGCACCGGCGTGGGCGCGGACGCCGCGATCATGACCGCGGCCATCGCCGAGGAACAGGGCAAGGGGCCCGACGCGTCGCGCCAGTTCGCCAATATCGCCGCGAACACCGATGCTCCCAAGGCGCTGCGCGATCTCGCGACCATCCGCTCGGTCGCGGCCAACTTCGATGCGATCCCGCCGCAGGAGATCATCGATCGCCTGAAACCGCTCGCGGTGCCTGGCGATCCCTGGTTCGGCAACGCCGGCGAATTGCTCGGCATGGCCTACCTCAAGCTCGGCAAGCGTAATCTGGCCGGGCCGCTGTTCGCCTTGATCGCGCGCGACGAGAAATCGAGCGCCTCGCTGCGCGGCCGGGCGCGGCAGTTCGCCGGGCTGCTCGGCGTCGATTCCTTCGATGACGTCGCCAAGCCGATCGACGCCGGCGGCCAGCAATAACAAGAACAAGGATGTCCGGCATGAACCGCATGAGCCCATCCGCGCGCGGCAAGCGCCCTCGCTCTACCACCTCGTTCGTCCTCGCGGCGCTGGTCGGCTCCGCGCTCGCGCTTGGCGGATGCCATCACGCCGGCGCCAGCGATGGCAGCGATCGGCCTGGCGAGCTTTCGTCTGGCAAGCATCACAAGGGCAAGCATCGCAAGGGCAAGACGCCGGCCGACACCGCAAATCGTGTGCCCATTCTGTCGCGTATCGAATCGGGCGCCAAGGTCGACATCCGGTTGGGGACGACCCCGGTCCTGCTCCCGCCCGCCGATACCAACGCCGATTGGCCGCAGGCGGGCAACACGCCCAACAAGGCGTACGGACCGCTCGATCTGGCCGATGCACCGGAGCGTGTCTGGACCGCGTCGATCGCGGGCACCGGCAAGAAGCAGCGCCTCGCTGCATCGCCTGTGATCGGCGACGGACGGCTCTATGTCATGGATACCAACGGCGTGGTCCACGCGTTCGATGCCGCGAGCGGCGGCGAAGTGTGGCACCGCGGGTTCGAGATCAAGGGTGACAATCCGCTGGTCGCGTTCGGCGGCGGTGCCAGTTTCGACAGCGGCAAGGTGTTCATCACCACCGGCATCGGCGATGTCGCCGCGCTCGACGCCAAGACCGGCAACCTGCTTTGGACGGTGCGCCCCAGCGGGCCCTTGCGCGGCTCGCCGACGGTGGCGTTCAACGCGGTCTTCGTGATGACCCAGAACAACGAGATCATCTCGCTCGACGCGGCCGACGGCAAAGTGCTGTGGACCGAGAGCGCCTCGATGACTCAGGCCGGCGTGTTCGGCGTCGCGGCGCCCGCCGCGGGCCAAGGCACCGTGATCGGCGGCTACAGCTCGGGCGAACTGATCGCCTATCGTTACGAGAACGGCCGTCAGCTGTGGTCCGATGCGCTCGCGCGCACCTCGATCTCGACCCAGGTCGGCGCGCTGACCGACGTGGATGCCGATCCGATCATCACCCAGGGCCGCGTCTACGCGCTCGGCCAGGGCGGGCGCATGGCGGCGTACGAGCTCGTCACCGGGCAGCGCATCTGGGAGCTCAACCTCGCCGGCATCTCGACGCCGGCGGTGGCGGGCGACTGGATCTTCACGCTGACCGACGAGGGCAAGCTGCTCGCGATCCAGCGCGAGACCGGCAAGGTTCGCTGGCTGACCCAGCTCCAGCGCTACCAGAGCGTAAAGAAGAAGAAGGGCGACATCTTCTGGACCGGCCCGGTGCTGGCCGGCGGCAAGCTGTGGGTCGCCAACACGGTCGGCGAGGTGTTCACCGTCGATGTGAGCGACGGCACGGCGAAGAAGGCATGGCGGATGGGCAGCCCGGTCAGCCTGGCGCCGGTGGTGGCCAACAAAGTGCTCTACATCATCGAGGACAGCGGCAGGATCAGCGCCTACCGCTGAGGACGTGCGCCCATCCTCCTCCACCGGGGAGGTGGCAGCCAAAGGCTGATCGAGAGCGCCTTTGCAGGGCGCACCGCGGTGAGCGACCTCCACCACCACCCGCTACGCCGGCGGTCTCCCTCCCCCGGCGGGGGAGGATGAATCTGGGCCGCCCTGCCTTGCACGCACTGCAACTCTCTGCTTAAGACCCGGCGCAAATCCCTTCCCCAGGAGCGTTGACACCCATGGCCAAGATCAAGGTCGTAAACCCAATCGTCGAGATGGACGGCGACGAGATGACGCGGATCATCTGGCAGTGGATCCGCGAGCGGCTGATCCTCCCGTACCTCGACGTCGACATCAAGTATTACGACCTTTCGATCGAGAACCGCGATGCGACGAACGATCAGGTCACCGTCGACAGCGCCAACGCCACCAAGCAGTACGGCGTCGCCGTGAAGTGCGCGACGATCACGCCCGACGAGGCGCGCGTCGAGGAATTCCACCTCAAGAAGATGTGGAAGAGCCCCAACGGCACGATCCGCAACATCCTGGGCGGCGTGGTCTTCCGCGAGCCGATCGTGATCTCGAACGTGCCGCGGCTGGTGCCCGGCTGGACCGACCCCATCGTGGTCGGCCGTCACGCGTTCGGCGACCAGTACCGCGCGACCGACACGCTCATTCCCGGCCCCGGCAAGCTGCGCCTGGTGTTCGAGGGCGCCGACGGCAAAAACATCGACCTCGACGTGTTCGAGTTCCCGAGCGCGGGCGTCGCGATGGCGATGTACAATCTCGACGATTCGATCCGCGACTTCGCACGCGCCAGCTTCAATTACGGCCTTCAGGTCGGCTGGCCGGTGTACCTCTCGACCAAGAACACCATCCTCAAGGCGTACGACGGCCGCTTCAAGGACCTGTTCCAGGAGGTGTTCGACACCGAGGGCTTCGCGGCGAAGTTCAAGGACGCGAACATCGTCTACGAGCACCGCCTGATCGACGACATGGTCGCATCCGCGCTCAAGTGGTCAGGCAAGTTCGTGTGGGCGTGCAAGAACTACGACGGCGACGTGCAGTCGGACACCGTCGCGCAGGGCTTCGGCTCGCTCGGCTTGATGACTTCGGTGCTGCTTGCCCCCGATGGCAAGACCGTCGAGGCCGAGGCCGCGCACGGCACCGTCACGCGCCACTACCGCCAGTTCCAGCAGGGCAAGGCGACCTCGACCAACCCGATCGCCTCGATCTTCGCCTGGACACGCGGTCTGATCTATCGCGGCAAGTTCGACGACACCCCTGACGTGATCAAGTTTGCCGAGACGATCGAGCGCATCTGCATTGAGACCGTCGAAAGCGGCAAGATGACCAAGGACCTCGCGCTGCTGATCGGCCCCGACCAGAGCTGGCTCACCACCGAGAAGTTCTTCGAGGCGATCGTCGAGAACCTCGACGCGGAAATGGCCACCTGGGCCTGAATGGAGGGGCGGCGGAAACGCCGCCCTTTTTTTGCCCTCCCACCTGGGGGAGGGGCCAAGGGGCGGGCCCGCGACGCAAAGCGTCGCGCCGCTGGGCTTGGGGTTTTAACAGACCCACCCCCGACCCTCCCGCAAGGCGGAGGGGAGAATGCGCGCTCTTTCGGCTCGCTACCGCCTCCGTTCTAGCTCACCGTCATGCTGAACTAGTTTCAGCATCCATTGTACCGCAGGCGCCGGTCTCGATCGTAAGCATGTACGCACCCCAAGGCTGCGACGGCGCGTCCTGCCGAGACCTTCGCGGGTGGAGAAATGGACCCTGAAACAAGTTCAGGGTGACGAAAAAATCTGGATCGGGAACTGACGCCAGAAATCTCGTAAGCCGTTTTTTTACAGGAAGTTGGAATTCTAATTTCACTATCATCGCCCATAGGCGACATGGTGAGTTGGCGCGCGCGCATTTGCGGGGAAAGTCGACGATCTCAAAGCGCGGGAGCCGCGCATCGTGCGGAAGCGCGAGTTTCATGATGACATGATCGCGCGATGTAGGAAACGAGGATTGTTGGCGGGATTTGGGTGGTTACCTGACGTTCGCCGTCAGCCAAGCAGGACGCTCCTCAACCGAACCATGCCAGCCCCAATCCGACAAAGCTTCGATAAATCTGGCGCGGTCGAATTCGCGATATGAGTCGGAGATCAGCGAAACATATAAATCGGTGTGAGGTGCGTTCCGGCCGATCCCTCTGAATATCATGCCCCGCCTTCCGCCAAAATCCGGTAAAAAACCCTCTACCCAAATCGCCTCTTCGTTATCGATATGAAGCAAATAAGGAGCAACAAGCCGTAAACCCAAGGCTGACGCCGCAACCTGCCACGCAGAGACAAGTTCGTTATCAATGACGTCTGGTAAGACCTCCATAGACCCTCTTTAACGTTTGTCGCGAAAGTCCGCCATTGGGCGCAAGCCGACCCTTCGCCCTTCTCGTCACCCCGGGTGAGACGCCGAATCCCACTTCTTTCCGCAGCCTGTCTCCGACGACGAGCGCCCGCAAAGGAAGCGGGACCCCGGTTCAACGCCGGGTTGACGAGAGAGTTCGTGTTGGCCATCGGCCTAAGCGGCGATGGTCGTCCTGCCAACCTCCGCTGCCCGCGAACCTACAACGTTTTCAGATACTCCAGCAGCGCGGTCTTGTCCGCGTCACTCAGCTGCGTGCCGAACTCGTGCCCGCAGCGGCTGTTGCCCGAATTGCGGACCGTGCAATCGGTGGTAACCCGCGTGTAGGCCCCCGGCTGCTGCGCGGCGAGGCCGACCTTGACGATGTCGTAGCTGCGCCCGACCGCGAAGCTCGCCGGGCGCTGCGCGGCGGGCTTGAGCAGATCCGCCAGCGTCGGCACCGAGCCGTTGTGGAGGTACGGCGCGACCGCCCAGACGCCGTGAAGCACGCGCGACTCGTAGCAGTAGGGCGCAGTCTGCTTGTTGCAGGTCGGGTCAGGCGCGGCGTCCTGCTTCGTGGTGAAGGAGAGCTTGAGGTCGCCGGCCATCTCGAGCTTGTCGACCGGGCGGCCGGCCATGAACGCCTTGGTGTCGGCGTTGTCCGGGAACTGCAGCGCGCGCTGGATGATGCTGGCGATGACCGATGCGCCCAGCATGTCGAACTGCGTGCTCTGCGCGTTTAGCCCCGAGCCGAACGGACGCCGCGATCCGGCGATCGCGCCCGGTCCGCCCGGCAGCGTGCGCGCGAGGATCGCATATTCGCGCGAATCGGTGCCGACGTCCTGGATCGGCGTCTTCCACGTATGGTTGTTGAGCAGGCGCATCTCGCCCGGGAACTCGCCGTGGCATGCGACGCAGCCTCCTGCTTCCGGCGCGCGGTTGAACACCGCCTGTCCCTGGCTGACCAGCGCCGCGTTGACCGGGAACGGCCATTTGGGCGGCGTGATCGAGGCGATCAGGCCTTCCGCCCGGGAAAGCCCGTCGAAGTTCGCCGAGTTGTTGGCGAGCGCGTCCATCCGCGTCAGCACGTAAGGGAACATCTTGTACTTGGGGTGGAACGTGCCGAACACGCCGTAAACCTCGCCCAGATTGCGCGCGAGGCCGAGCAGGTTGTCACCGTTCTGCGCGAAGCCGGGCCACTGGATGTGGTCCTGGATCGGCGCGTTCCACACGAACGGATAGCGCGTGGGCGCGTCGGCAGGCTGGATGTTGGCGGCGATCACATATGTCGGCGCGGGGCCGACATCGAGACCGGTCAGCCGGTTGAAGATCATGCTGACCGCGTCGAGCCGGCCAAGGCCCCACATGTCCGCATGCGGAATGGCGCCTGCGACCATCGCGCTTTCGCGCGCGTACCAGATGCCGACCGCCGTCTTGAGCGCGGCCTGCTGAGCGGAGGTCGCATTGGCGCCGAGCACCTGCGCGGCGAACGGCGCGAACGCCTGGGCATTGGAATTGACGGTGCCCACCGATGCGACGAGATCGGTCAGGAACGCCTGGAAATCGACCAGTGCCGGGCCGCCGTCGATCCGCAGCGTCTGCCCGCCCGCGTCGATCTCGCGCGTATGGCACGCGGCGCAGGTCATGCCCGCAAAGGGCGCGGCGGTTGGACCGTTGACGGTGAAGCCCACCGGAAGCTGGTTCGGGCTCTGCGGATTGGCGAGATAGCCATAGCGCGCGAGGCTATCGCCGAGAAACGGCTGGCCGGCCGGCGTCTTGAGCGCGCGCAGCCAGGCGAGCGGGATCAGCTGCGATCCCTGATCCTGATTGTAGAACTGCTGACGCTGCGCGGGGTCCGGCCACTGCGGCAGGTACACCGGATCGGCCGAGGCCGGAGTGATCGCGCCGGAGAACTGCGGCGCAATGAGCGCGATGGCGGTTGCGGCGCCGAACAATACGGCGGTGCGAACGAGACGTTTTGTGGACATGATCCCCCCGGATGCAAGCACTGTGAACTGGTACTGCCGGCGGTTTTTCCGCCTTTTCCGATCGATGTACTATCAGAA
>CAJCHR010000026.1 GCA_903970225.1 Actinobacteria bacterium 21-64-8
GGCGCCGGCAGCCGCGCGGTCGCGCAGCTCATCGCCCCGCCGCTCGCACTGCTGCGCGGCATCGAGCAGCAGAAGACCTTCGTCACCGCCAACGTCGATCGCCTCGCCGCGGGTCACGCCGCGCACGACATGCTGCTGTGGGGCTCGCGCGGCATGGGCAAGTCCGCGCTGATCCGCGCCAGCGTGCTCGCGGCGCAGGCGCAGCACCCGGGCGGGCTCGCGCTGGTGCAAGTCGGGCAGGATGCGCTCTCGGGGTTCGTCCCGCTGTTCACCGCGCTCGGCAGGATCGACCGCCGCTTCCTGGTGTTCATCGACGATCTGGGCTTCGAGGAGGGCGACGGCAACGGCCCGCGCCTGCTGCGTTCGCTGCTCGAAGGCGGGGTCGAGGCGCGGCCCGGCAACGTGCGCCTGGCGGTCACCGCCAACCGCCGCTCGATCGTCTCGCGCCATGCCAGCGAGCAGGGCGATCCGCTGAACCCTCGCGACGCGCTCGACGACCAGCTCGCGCTGGCCGACCGCTTCGGCCTGTCAATCGGCTTCCACAACTGCAGCCAGGACGATTACCTCGCGATCATCGCCGGCTATGCGGAAGACCTGGGCCTGCCGTTCGAGCAGTCGGACGCCCTCGAATGGTCCCGCCGCCGCGGGGCACGATCAGGCCGGGTCGCCTGGCAGTTCGTCACCGAGCTCGCCGGACGCGCGGGCCGCGCGCTGTAGGACCTACTTCGATTCCTCGAGGTAAGTCCCGCCCTTCTTCCACTTCGCCTCGAACCGGCTCATGTCCGGATCGCCATCGAGCGAGCGCTGCGGCGGCATGTGCGCGGTGACCACGGGCTTGGGCGCGATCGACGGCGCCGCGCCGGGCGCCCACACCCGCCAGATCACCCCGGCCGTATCGTCGCTGACGAGCAGCGCGCCGGTTTTGTCCCAGGCCAGCCACACCGGCCGCCCGTGCGCGCCCGACCCGTCGGCGGCGAGGAACCCGGTCAGCACCGGGCGGGGCTTGCCCACCGGATTGCCGTTGGCATCGAACGCCACGAACACCACGTCGTAGCCCGAAAACGGCTTGCGGTTCCACGAGCCGTGCCGCGCGACGAACGCGCCGTTCGCGAAGCCCGGCCCCATCACGTTGCCGCCGCCCGCGAACACCATGCCGAGCACCGCGGTGTGCGCGCCAAGCGCGTATTCGGGCTTGCGCGTATAATCCATCATGAACTCGGGCATCGGCGCGGTCACCCGGTCGTCCATGTTCGACTTCCAGTAGATCCACGGCCAGCCGTACTGTGCGCCGATCGGCACGTTGGTCAGGTAATCGGGCACGAGATCGGCGCCGAGCATGTCGCGCTCCTGCACCACCGCCCACATCTCCCCGGTCGAGGGGTTCCAGCCCATGCCGTTCGGGTTGCGCATGCCGCCCGCGAACTCGCGCAGGCGCCCGCTGGCGACGTCGATCTCGAGGATCGCGGCGCGGCGCTTCTCGGCGTCCATGCCGTTGTCGCCGATGTTGGTCGACGAGCCGACCGCGACGTACAGCGTCTTCCCGTCCGGGCTCAGCAGCAGGTTGCGCATCCAGTGCTCGCCGCCGGGCGCGAGGTCCGCGATCTTGCGAGGGCTCCCGGTCAGCGCGGTGGCGCCCGGCGTGAAGTCGAACGCCAGCACCGCGTTGTGCTGCGCGATGTAGAGCTTGCCGTTGCCGTACGCCATGCCCGAGGGCGAATCGAGCCCGGTGCGCAAAGTGAAGCGCTGCTCGGCCGTGCCGTCTCCGTTCGCGTCGCGCAGCAGCAGAATCGTGTTGGGCGACGCCACGTCGCCGCCGACGCGGTGCAGGAACAGCTTGCCGATGAAGCCGGTGATCCCGCCCGAGCCGGCGGACGCGGGCGCATTGGTCTCGGCCACCAGCACGTCGCCGTTGGGCAGCGTCAGCAGCGTGCGCGGATGGGCGAGGCCCTGCGCGAAGCGGACCACCTTGAGCCCGGCGGCGGGCACCGGCGCCTCGCCGGCCTTCCAGCCGATCGGCTTGGCCAGACCCACCGAGGGGATGCGCTCGGGCGCCGGATCGCCCAGCGTCGGCCGGAGCCCTTCGGTGATCGACGTCGGCTGGTCCGAAGGCGACCCATGCCACAGCCACGCGCCGACCCCGACAAGAACGACGAGGACGACGGCGAGGCCGATCAGCAGCTTGCGGGAAAGACTCATGGGCCGCGAGATAAGGAGGGCGCGGCGGGGGAGCAAGCCGAACCTCCGGGGACGGCGCGCAAGACGGCCATCACAGCAGCGTCCGGACCAGCGGCCAGCGACCGCGTTCGACATGGCCGGCGCCGTGAACGCTCTCGATCAGCAGGAACTCCTCGACCATCCAGTCGATCGGCGCGATCGGCTCGTTGCAGGCAAGCTCGCTGTGATAGTCGAGCGTGATGTGCGGCCGCGGGGCATTGTCGGGCAATGTCCGGCTCTGCCGCTCCAGAACCCGCGTGACCGGCGCGTGCAGCCTTCCGAGCAAGTGCCGGCGGAATGCGCGCGCCTCGCGCATCGCCGTGCCGACGAGCTGGGCATGCCGGCGGTTCGCGCGGATGCGGTTGAACAGCACCGGGAACGCCCCTTCGCGCACCGCGCCCAGTTCCGCCTCGAGACCCGCGAACTCGTCGGTCTGCCAGCAGCGGATGTCGCCCAGCGGCAGGATCGTCATGTGCAGCTTGTCCACCGCGCAGGCCAGCGCCGGCAGGCGGCGCATGACTTCGAGCGCGGGCGCGGGCGGCTTGGCCATCAGGATCAGTTCGCACGGCGCCGGCGTGGCCAGCGAGCTTGCGACGAAGGAGGGTCGAGTCGCCATACCCGAACCATGTTCATGATCTGTTCCGACGAGTCAAGCGTGCCGAATGCGACGAGATCCCGCACGTTGCCATACGAGTCCGCGAACACCGCGACCGTCCATACGCCAGCGCCTCGTCACAATCGCGCACGACCGGTGCGACGTGCGCCAGCCGCGGCCCGCTCAGCGCTCCGCCATGCCGCAAGGTGACACGGTACCGTGTTGACACTTGTTGCTTCGTTTGTCGGTGTCACCTTGTCTCCCGAGCCCCGCCTTGCCCCG
>CAJCHR010000027.1 GCA_903970225.1 Actinobacteria bacterium 21-64-8
CACGGTTGGCGGAGGGCTTATAATACCAGAAGCCGATCAGCAGGTACGACGCCAGCCCGACGCCCTCCCAGCCGAAGAACATCTGGATCAGGCTGTCCGCGGTCACCAGCATCAGCATCATGAAGGTGAACAGCGAGAGATAGGCGAAGAAGCGCGGCTGGTCGGGATCCTCCGCCATATAGCCCCAGCTATACAGATGAACGAGCGCCGACACGCTGGTGACGACGACGAGCATCACCGCGGTCAGGCTGTCGACGCGCAGCGACCAGTCGACGTTCAAGGCGCCCGAATGGAGGAAGTGCAGCACCGGCACGACGGTCGCGTGGCTGTGCCCGCTCAGGAAGCCGATGAAGATCGGCCAGGCGAGCGCGCACGACGCGAACAGGCCGATCGTGGTGACCAGCTTGGCGGCGGTATTGCCGATGAAGCGATTGCCGAGGCCGGCGATCGCGGCCGCGAGCAGCGGCAGGAAGACGAGGAGCTGGATCATGCGGCTACCCGTTCCCCGGCGAACGCCGGGGCCCAGGCCCCAACTTCAAGATGGCGATGCGTCTGCCACAGGCAGCAGGCCTGGGCCCCGGCTTTCGCCGGGGAACGAAGAAGAACCACCATCACCCCTTCATCCGATTGGCGTCGTCGACCGCGATCGTGCCGCGGCCGCGGAAATAGATGACCAGGATCGCCAGACCGATCGCCGCCTCGCCGGCGGCGACGGTCAGCACGAACATCGCGAAGATCTGCCCGACGAGATCGTGCAGATAGGCCGAGAAGGCGACCAGGTTGAGATTCACCCCGAGCAGGATCAGCTCGATCGACATCAGGATGATGATCACATTCTTGCGGTTGATGAAGATGCCGAGCACCCCCATCACGAACAGGATCGCCGAGACGGTGAGGTAATGCTGCAACCCGATCATGCGCGTAGCGCTCCTTCGATCCGTCGGTCCTGAGCCTGTCGAAGGATCACAGCTCGACTCCCTGGCCGACGGGCGGGTTGGTGTTGCGCGTGGCATCCTGCGGGCGCCGCATGTTCTGGCGGCGAACGTTCTGCTGGCGGACGCCGC
Organism: Actinobacteria bacterium 21-64-8; assembly: GCA_903970225.1. Classification (GTDB taxonomy): domain Bacteria; phylum Pseudomonadota; class Alphaproteobacteria; order Sphingomonadales; family Sphingomonadaceae; genus Novosphingobium. Next base: position 1,065 of record CAJCHR010000027.1, read on the forward strand.
CCCGCGCGCGGTGGGTCAGCACGATCGCGCCGATCATCGCGACGAGCAGCACGAGCCCCGCCCCCTCGAACACGAACAGATAGCGCGTGTAGAGCAGGATACCGAGCGCCTGGATGTTGGGCACCGCCGCCGGATCGGGCGCGAGCGCGGTACGGCCGGCCAGCTGCACCGGGCCGGCTTCCCACGCGCCGCCCGCGATCACGATCTCGCACAGCAGCACCAGCGCCACCGCGACCCCGAAGGGCAGATAGCGGGTGAAGCCGCCGCGCAGCTCGGAGAAGTCGATGTCGAGCATCATCACGACGAACAGGAACAGCACCGCGACCGCACCGACATAGACGATGACGAGCAGCATCGCGATGAACTCGGCGCCGACGAGCAGCATCAGCCCCGCCGCGTTGAAGAAGGCGAGGATCAGCCAGAGCACCGAGTGCACCGGGTTGCGCGCCGTGATCACGAGCCCTGCGGACAGGACCACCATGATGGCGAACAGATAAAAGGCGATGGTCTGGATCAAGGCTGGCCCCCGACTGGCTGTTCCCCGGCGAACGCCGGGGTCCAGGCCGGCGCTGGAAACTGGGCCCCGGCTTTCGCCGGGGAACGGAAAGGAAAGTCGGCCACGCGCTTACCGATAGGGTGCGTCGGCGGCAAGGCTGGCCGCGATGGCGCCTTCCCAGCGATCGCCATTATCAAGCAGCTTGCCCTTGTCGTAGATGAGCTCCTCGCGGGTCTCGGTCGCATATTCGAAGTTCGGGCCCTCGACGATCGCATCGACCGGGCAGGCTTCCTGGCAGAATCCGCAGAAGATGCACTTGGTCATGTCGATGTCGTAGCGCGTCGTGCGCCGGCTGCCGTCGTCGCGAGGCTCGGCCTCGATCGTGATCGCCTGCGCCGGGCACACCGCCTCGCACAGCTTGCACGCGATGCAGCGCTCCTCGCCATTGGGATAGCGGCGCAGCGCATGCTCGCCGCGGAAGCGCGGGCTCAGCGGGTTCTTCTCGAACGGATAGTTGATCGTCGCCTTCTTGCGGAAGAAATACTGCAGGGTCAGCGCATGGCCCTTGAGCAGCTCCCACAGCGTGAACGACTTGATATAGTAGCCGATGCTCATCGCGTCAGGCTCCGATCGGGTGGAAGCGGGTGAGCATCAGCCAGCCCGAGACGAGGAAGACGAACAGCAGCGACAGCGGCAGGAAGATCTTCCAGCCCAGCCGCATCAGCTGGTCGTAGCGATAGCGCGGCAGCGTCGCCTTCACCCACGAGAAGATGAAGAAGAAGACCGCCATCTTGAACAGGATCCAGAACAGGCCGAGGCCGATCGTGGTGCCGGGGATGTGGTAGAGGAACGGCAGGTCGAGCGGCGGCAGCCAGCCGCCCCAGAACAGCGTCGCATTGAGCGCGCACATCAGGATGACATTGGCATATTCGCCGAGCCAGTAGAGCGCGAAGCTCATCGACGAATATTCGGTCTGGTAGCCGGCGACGAGCTCGCTCTCCGCCTCGGTCAGATCGAACGGCGTGCGGCTGGTCTCCGCCATCGACGAGATCAGGAACACGACCGACATCGGGAAGAGCAGCGGGTTGAAGCCATTGGCGTTGATGATGCCGAGCACCTCGCCCTTCTGCGCGAGCACGATCGTCTGCATGTTGAAGCTGCCGGCCCACAGCACCACCGAGATCAGCACGAAGCCGATCGCGACCTCATAGCTCACCATCTGCGCCGCGGCGCGGATCGCCGAGTAGAAGGGATATTTGGAGTTGGACGCCCAGCCCGCGAGAATCACGCCGTACACGCCCAGCGACGACGCCGCGAGGATGTAGAGCAGCCCGACGTTGATGTTGGCGAGCACCGAGAAGCTGCTGAACGGGATCACCGCCCAGGCGATCAGCGCGACCGTGAAGGTGATCACCGGCGCGATCAGGAACAGCGTGCGGTTCGCCGCCGTCGGGATGATCGTTTCCTGGAGGAACACTTTCAGGCCGTCGGCGAACGACTGCAGCAGCCCGAACGGGCCGACCACGTTGGGGCCGCGACGCAGCGCCATCGCCGCCCAGATCTTGCGATCGACATAGATGATCATCGCCACCGCCAGCATCACCGGCAACGCGATGATCAGGATGTCGAGGATCGACGCGATGAAATACGCCCAACCATAGGGGAGCGCGGTGAACCAGGAGATCATGCGAGCGTCTCCTGAATCCGGACGCACTGTTCCCCGGCGAAAGCCGGGGTCCAGACCCCAGCCCGGACTTGGCAGTCCGCATCCCATGGAGTGCGGGCCTGGGCCCCGGCCGGCGCCGGGGAACGGGATAGGCGTGCGCTCATTCTGCGGCCTCCGCGAAGCTCTCGCCGTGGAGCAGTTCCGCCGAGCAGCGCTGCATCGTCGGCGACGAGCGCGCGATCGGGTTGGTGAGGTAGAAGTCGGTGACCGGATAGACGATCGGACCCGACACGTCGCCGCCGCGCGGCACGACATCGAGCGCGCCCGACAGCACGATGCCCTCGTTCGCCAGCGTCGGATACGCGCCCGCGATCTGAGCGCGCAGCTCGCCGAGATTGTCGAACGGCAGCGTCCTGCCGAGCACCGCGGAGAGCGCGCGCAGGATCGTCCAATCCTCGCGCGCGTCGCCGACCGGGAACACAGCCCGCTCGGCGCGCTGGACGCGGCCCTCGAGATTGACCCAGGTGCCCGGCTTCTCGGTATAGGCCGAGCCCGGCAGGATCACGTCCGCGACGCGCGCACCGGCGTCGCCATGCGTGCCGATATAGACTTTGAACGCGCCCTCGAAGGGCGACAGGTCGGTCTCATCGACGCCGAGCAGGAACAGCAGCTTGGGTGCCGCCGCCGCGACCGTCGCGAGGCCGCCTTCGGTGACGAAGCCAAGCTCGAGCGCACCGACGCGGCCGGCGGCGGTGTGGAGCAGACCGAAGCCCGCGCCCAGCGCCGCGGCGGTATGCCGCGCG
>CAJCHR010000028.1 GCA_903970225.1 Actinobacteria bacterium 21-64-8
CCAGCCGCTCGCGGTTGAGGCCCAGCTTGCGCGTCGCGATCGCAAAGCGCGTGCGCAGCAGATCGGCCCATGGGCCTTGCCCGCGCATGCGCGTCATGAAGTTGGGATCGTTGTCGCGCCCGCCACGGATCGACTGGATCGTCGCCATCACCTTGGCAGCGCGGTCGGGGTAATGCATCTCAAGCCACTCGCGGAATAGCGGCGCGACCTCGTGCGGCAGGCGCACGACGATCCAGCTCGCGCAGCGCACGCCGTGCGCGGCCGCTGCGCTGAGGATGCCCTCGATAAACTCATCGGTGATCGAGGGGATGATCGGCGCAACCGAGACGTGGCACGGCACTCCGGCCTCGACCAGCTTGCCCAGCGCAGCGAGCCGCTTGGTCGGTGCGCTGGCACGGGGCTCCAGCAGCCCGGACAGCCTGGCATCGAGGCTCGTCACCGATACCGCGACCGCGATCAGCCGGTGGCGCGCCAGTTCGGCCAGCAGATCGAGATCGCGCAGCAACCGATCGGATTTGGTGGTGATCGTCACCGGATGGCGTGTCTCGAGGCACACTTCGAGCAGTTGCCGCGTGATCCGGTAGCGCCCCTCGATCGGCTGGTAGGGATCGGTGTTGGTGCCCATCGCGATCGGGCGGGGTCTGTAGCCGGGCTTGGCCAGCGTTTCGGTCAGCAGCCGCGCCGCATCGGGCTTGGCGAACAGCTTGGTCTCGAAATCGAGTCCCGGCGAGAGATCGTGATAGGCGTGCGTCGGCCGCGCGAAGCAATAGATGCAACCGTGCTCGCATCCCCGGTATGCGTTGATCGAGCGATCGAACCCCACGTCGGGCGATTTGTTGAAGCTCAGGATCGTCCTGGGGCGCTCCTCGGTCACCGTCGTGCGCAGTTTGGGCGGCTCTCCGTCGATGAGTTCGGCGGCATCGAGCCAGTCTCCGTCCGCTTCACGGTCCTCGAGACCGAAGCGCTGCGGCACTTTGCGCGATTGCGCGCCGCGTCCGTGGACTGAAGGTCGATTCATGATTCGGGTAGAACATAATAAGAACAAAAATGCAATTGGGCTCAGAGATCGGTCGAGCCCCTACGCGGTCGGTTGACAGTCACGGCATCCCTCGCGCAGGTTTTGGCATCAGGGGGAGTTCTTTATGTCGCGTTCGTACATCGCCTTTTCAGCCGCCGTGCTGGCTTTGACGGCTACCCAGTCGGCGCAAGCCGAGATTTGCGCGGATGGCGTCGTATGCGCGTCCAACCCGGCAGGGATGGTCAGCGCGATCCAGGCGCTCGGCTACAAGGCGTCGCTGGACAAGGACAGTTCGGGCGATCCGAAAATCATCAGCTCGGCCAGCGGCTATGATTACGACATCTATTTTTACGACTGCAACAATCACCTCAACTGTTCGTCGATCCAGTTCTTCGTCTCGTTCACAAAGGATTCGGCGAACTCGGAGATGCTGGCGAACCAGTGGAACCTGAAGAAGCGGATGGGCAAGATGGCGTTCGATCCTGCGGACGGCTCGATCAACCTGCAATACGATCTGTCGACCAGCGGCGGGCTCAACAAGACCAATTTCAAGGACGTCGTCGGCTGGTGGGATTCGACGCTGGGCGCGCTGCACACGTTTTTTGCCGAGCATCCGGCGAAGTAAGCGGCCCGAAAGTGCCCGTTCTTCCGCCTGCCACTTCAGAGCAAGTCGTGGGTGGATATCCGGGCAGGTCTTCGACGTGTCGGGGGAGCGAACTCTGACGTTCAGGTCGGAACCTTCAACGAAGCGATCGAGCCCTTTCCGAATAAGCGGTCAAACTTCCCTGAGCCGCGGCATCAGCTCGACGAAATTGCACGGCCGATTCCGGCTATCCAGCTGCTCGGACAGGATCAGATCCCAGCCGTCCTTCACCGCGCCGGTCGAGCCCGGGAGCGCGAAGATGTACGTGCCCTCTGCCAGCACCGCACATGCGCGCGACTGCACGGTCGAGGTGCCGATCGTGGTGAAGCTGACCCAGCGAAACAGCTCGCCGAAGCCGGGGATGTCCTTGGTCTTGACCCGATCGAGCGCTTCGGGCGTCACATCGCGGCCGGTGAGGCCGGTGCCGCCGGTCGAGATCACGCAATCGATCGTCTCGTCGGCGATCCATTGCCGCAATTGATCGGCGATCGCGGATGCATCGTCACGCTCGATCGCGCGTGCGGCAAGCATGTGGCCGGCGCCGCTGATCCGTTCGGCCAGGATGTCTCCGGATGCGTCGGTTGCGAAAGTGCGGGTGTCGGAGACGGTCAGCAGTGCGATCTGAAGCGGGATGAATTCGCGTGCGAAATCAATGGCCACGCACGATCCTGCCGTCCGCGAGCATCCGCACGGCCTTCGACCCATCGAGCCCGGGGAAGGTCGGCCACAGGCCCTGCGCCAGTGCCATGCGGCTTTCCGATGGGCCGCCGGCCTGCCGCTCGTACATCCAGTAATTGCGCAGCACGATGTTCACGTAGCCGCGCGTCTCCCAGAAGGGCAGCGACTCGATCCAGAGCAGCGGATCGCCGCCGGCCTTGATCTCGCTGTCCCAGCGCATCACCGGCTGGAGCCCGCAGTTGTAAGCCGCCATCACCTTGGGCAGCAGGCCCTGCGTGCCCGGATTGTCGCGCAGCGCCTGAAGCTGCCTCTGTCCGAAGGCGAGATTGACCTCGGGCTTGTTCAGATCGCCGGCGTTGCCGGTGTAGCCGAACGTGCCCGAGTGATCCTTGGCGACCGAGGGCATGATCTGCATCAGACCGCGCGCACCGGCGGGGCTTACGACATTGGCGCGAAACACCGATTCCTGCAGCGTGTGCGCGAACACCAAGGCCTTGTCGACGCGCCAGCCGCCGTCGGGCGCCCAGTTCGGCGCAGGGA
>CAJCHR010000029.1 GCA_903970225.1 Actinobacteria bacterium 21-64-8
TTGCCCCGCACCGCGATGCGGTCGATCCAGGCCTTCAACTGGCTGGGGATCGAGAAATTGTAGAAGCCCGCGCCGATCACGACGGTGTCGGCGTCCAGGAATTGCTGCACGTCTTCGCCCGCCTCCAGGTTTGCGTAGACATCGAGCGTCAGATGGGGGAGCGGCTCCGCGGCGAGATCGCGGTAGGTGACTTCGACGCCCTCTTGCGTCTCGCGAAGGCGCTCGACCACGGCGGCGGAAATGGTGCGGCTCGCCGAGCCATCACCCATGATGCTGGAATCGAGATGAAGAAGCTTCACTGGATGTCTCCGGTCTGGAATTGTGACCAGGAACAGTTATGTGACCGGAGGCGGCCCGCCAAGGACGCATATTTTTAGGACCAGGTCACATGGATATGCCTGCCTTCCCGGGCGTGAGCGCACACTGCCGCAAGCTGAGCGGGATCCTCAACATCGTCGGCGACAAATGGACGGTAATGATCGTCCGGGTCCTGATCGATCACCCGCGCCGCTTCAACGATATCAAACGCACGATCGGCGGCATCTCGCAGCAGATGCTGACCCGTACGCTGAAAGCGCTCGAGCGCGACGGCATGGTGTGCCGGACAGTCTATCCAACCGTGCCTCCGCAAGTCGAATATGCGTTGACCCCGCTGGGCCATTCGCTCGCGGTGCCGCTTCACGAACTCGGCCTCTGGGCTGGGGAGCATATCGAGCAAATCGAAGGCAATCGGATCCGCTACGATGTGGCCCGGGGCATTGACGTAGCGCGAGCCTGAGGGTGTTCGCTCGCGAGATTGGCTCGGGGTATAAGCGCGTTCAGTCGAGTATCCCGAAGAGTTTCCAGGGTGTGACCAATGGCACCCAAAGTCTGCATGCCGTTTGTATCCTTCGCATACTTGAATGCAGTGCGGACGGTTGCTTGTTCACGTGACGACCACGCGCACCCGGGCCAGATTTTGCAGCCGGCAATGCGGCGAGCCAGCATGTCCCTCGCGCTGCGAGGTGACGCGAAGTGCGGCGAAGTACGTGCCGCGCGCTGCGTAAGTATGCACCGCGTCGACTTCGATGTGCCCTGCCGGCTCGCCGATCTCGGGCGTGCTGCTGAAGTCGCCGGTACCCTCGAAGTCCCATTCCGCAGCGACGATCTTGCCTGATCCAAGAACATCGGCTGTGCCGGAAAAACTCACGGCCTCGCCTGACCCGATCTCTGCGCGTTGGCTGCCATTCACCGCGAGATGGACGACAGGTTGCACGCCGAGGCGCTCACCCGCCGTGTCCGGCACCTCGACCTGTCCATCGGCGACGCGGTAGCGTGTCTCGGACGGTTTCACGCCCTGCTCGACCCACCGCGCAAGATCACGCAGACCGTGTTGCAGCGCGCCGGTTAGCGGCACCGTATGCGCGCGAGCGATCGCGGACGCCGGATTGTCGTGCTGGGTATGATCGACGAACCAAAGGGCGAAGTCGTCGTCGAAGCGCGACGGGAGCTCGGCCTTTACCCGCGAACGATACCAGTCCGCGAACCAGGCCAGCGCATCGATATCCATGAGGGACTGGATGAGCAGCGTCTTCCCGTGGACATTTCCCGAGAGCACCGAACCGATCGCCGCCTTGGCAAACACATGCCCCATCAGGAGCGGGCGCTGCGGATAGATCGGTTCGCCGGCCGCGTCACGGAACTGGTTCCAGCCATATTCGGCCGGGTCCGGCGGGACCTGGTGGCGGTGGTAAGTCTGCAATGCGAGCGGCCAGGCATTGTCGATCGCGACCCGGCTACCGGGCTGGATTGCGGCAACTACGGCGGCATCCGAGGTGTTGGCGGGCGTGATCGTCAGTCCGTCGACACGGGCAATGGCAACGCTCTGGCCCGCGTTCGGGCCATCGAGCAACACGAGATGTGCGTCCCCGATCGACCGCCCGGAAACGCTTTCGAGTTCAAAGCGTAGGGGCAGGTCGTCGATCACCTGGCTGACGGTGGTTTCGAAGCGGAATCGGTCAGCGTGGATCGAAGCGGTCGGATCGCCGCCGATATAGCCGGGCTTGGTCCAGAAATCGTCGACGTAAGTCGGATCGAACGTCGGGATCACGCCCTGCATGTCCGCGAAGTAGCCGCTGCCCTGAGTTTCGTGAGCGTACCAGCCGCTCGGCGGGAAGCCCATCCGGGTCGCTTCCTCCAGGGCCGCGCGTTCTTCCGCATCGAGGTCCGCGTACATGTCACCGCTGCCACCTGGATTGATCGCATCCATGATTGCCGGAAACTTGTCCCGGCGGCGCAGGACGTGAAGCGCGAGCATTCGCGGGGTCCAGTTGCTCGGTGTCGCGTTGTTGCAGCCGAGCACGAAGGGCATGAAGCCGTCCCATATGCCCTGGGTGTGCTCTGCGCCGCCGAGCACCTGGTAAGCGCCGCCGCTGCCACCGTAGAGATAGCCATAGGGCCGGTGATCGCCGAAATTCTCGGCCGCCACGATCCGCGAATATTTGGCGGCGGCGGCGTTGACCCGGTAAGCCGCGATCGAGGGATCGGTCGAGTGGCGACTGAAGGCGCCGCCATTGTTGGTCTGAACATAATAGGCGCCGCTATCGAGCGTGAACGGCAAGTCTCCGGTCGCGACGGCGAAGGCGATCGGGAACGGCCCGATGTCGGCGGTCATCGCCAAAGGATAGGTGTTGTGGAAGAAGCGCCCCTGATACTGCTCCTTGCTTGGGAAATAGAAAGAGAACCGCGCCGCCGTGCCGGTGAAGCCGCCGTGGACATAGCGGTGCGGCACGGGCTCGCTGCGCAGCTCGTCGATCTCGATGTAAGGCTGGTCGAAGACGGGATCGATCCAGTCTTCGGTTACGACAACCGCCAGCGCAGCATCCGAAGAAGCGTCGTTCAATGGTCTTCCTCTCGCAGTTTCTATCACGCGGTCTGGCGCCGCGCGGGGGGCCTCAGGCCTGTAGGTTTCTGGCCGGTGTCTCGGCGATCTCGATCAGCGTCGCCGTCAGCCAGTCGGGTTCGGTGACCATGATGTCGTGGCCGGTATCGATTTCGTAATTGCGGTCGCCGGACACCTGCTTGGCGCGATCGGCCGGCGCGCTGTGCTGCAGATTCGCCGAGCAGTTGATGTTCGTGCGTGGCAGCCTGAAGGCAGCGTCACCATTCTTCAAAAGAAGCGGTTCCTCGAAGGCCTTCCACGGGTGCGGGCCCATTTTCGCACGCAACGTAGCCACATCATCGGGATCGGTCGCGCCCATGGCTGCGACCATCTCATCATTGGGCCACATCACCAGTTCGACCCCGTCGACGATCTGCGACGAGCTGCGTGCGAACGCCATCGCCGCCGGCGCGGTATCGACCAGCGACTGGCCATGAGCCGGATGCGCGGCATCGAGGTAAACCAGCTCCCGGATGCGATCGGCTGCCTGGTCCGCGATGCCGGTGATGACCATGCCGCCATAACTGTGACCGACCAGGATCACGTCGCGCAGGTCCTCGTAGATCAGGATGTTGACGACATCGGTGATGTGCGTCGACAGGTTCGTCTCGGTGCTGAGCAAATGCTTGCGCTCACCCAAGCCCGTGAGCGTGGGTGTATAGACATCATGACCAGCTGCGCGCAGTCGCCGTGCGACTTTCTCATAGCACCAACCCCCGTGACCGCCGCCGTGAACCAGTACATAGATGGCCATCGCTTTCTCCTTTTGTGGACTCCCGAGCTCGAAGTTATGGAACGCGCTATTCCGAAAAACAAGGCCGGCGGGAGCGGCCCGACCGATCTTCGAGTCCGCCGCAGCCAGGATGGATTGCGCAATGCGCTGCTCGATCTGCTCGGCGCAGAGGCCTTCGAAAACATCACGGTGCGCCAGATCGTCGACTTCGCGGACGTGGGCTACACGACGTTCTTTCGCCATTTCGCCTCGAAGGAGGCACTGCTTGAGGCTGTCATCACGGTCGAGATCGAACGGCTGACCGATCGCTGTTCGCCGATCTACGACGCAGCCGATGGGCTCGGCGCCTGCCTCGCGCTGTGCAGCTTCGTCGATGAGCATCGATCGCTCTGGACTGCGCTTTTGACAGGTGGGGCAGCACCGAAAGTGCGCGAGGAGATGCTTCGACAGAGCCGGCTGGTTACCTCGACCAGCCGCATGGCCGGTACCCTGCCGGCCGATCTGAGTACCGCGCTGGCGGTGGCCGGCATTCTGGAGTTGTTGTCCTGGTGGCTTCGACAACCCGAACCATGGTCAGCCAGCCGGGTCGCGGTCATCCTTCATGACCGGATCATCGTGCCCTCCGCGAAATGATCCGGTGATCCGCATTCGCTGTGTCCAAGGTGCTCTGCCGCGCCCATCTCTGCGAAATCTCGACACGATCGAAGATGTGATTGCCGATCGCAGCCAGCGTCGCGCCGGTGCTGAAGCAAAAGAAGCCGATTGCCGCACCGGCCATTTGCAGCAGTGTCGGATCATGCTGCTGGCGAAGGTTTTCGGCGTGGAACAGCCAGTGCATCAGGATCCCGCAACACGCGAGCAGAACCAATCCCGCCGCCCTCAGAAGGAGGTCTCGAGCCCAATGTCTGCGTGAGTCGAACACACCGCACTCCACGATTGCGGCAGCCCATTTACGCGGGGCGACATAAGCTTTCGAGATCGGGAAGTGCGCCGCGCCATAGTGTTTGCATAGCGTCCGCGCCGGGCAGCCGGGCGTTCTACGTGTCGGCAAGCAATCGGTAGCCGATGCCCAATTCGTTGGTGATCACCGTGGGGCGGGCGGGGTCGAGCTCGATCTTTTGCCGAAGGTTGCGGATCACGATCCGCAGGTATTCGATCTTCCGATCGTACTCGAGCGGCCACGCTGCTTCCAGGATCCGCGTATGCGTGACCACGCGACCGGGCGCCTTGGCCAGTTCGGCGAACACCTCGTATTCCTTCCGCGTGAGATGAATGTCGACGTCGTCTCTCGAGACATGACGGTTCGCCAGATCGATCCGCAGATTGCCCGCGCGCACGATCGCGCCGCTCCCTTGGGCATTCACGTGATGACGCAAGGCCGCACGCAGCCGCGCCAGCAGCTCCTCCCCGTCGAACGGCTTGGTCACGTAATCGTCGGCGCCCAGATCGAGCGCCGCAACCTTGTCGTCGGTCGCATCCCGCGCGGAGACCACGAGGAGCGGGACCTTGGCCTGGCTCTTCAGAAGAGGCACGAGTTCGAGGCCGTCCCGGTCCGGCAGGCCCAGATCGAGGAGGATCGCGTCGGGATGATCGGCAGCCGCACGTTCGAGCGCTTCGCGCCCGGTCTTGGCCTCGACGACCTCATAGGACGCGCGGCTGAGCGTGCCGTGCAGAAGGCGCCGGATATGCAGGTCGTCATCGACCACAAGGATGCGCTGACCGGTCATTCGCCGATCTCCTCTGAATTCGGCACCAGCAACGCCTCGGGAAACCGCATCGTAAAGCACGCGCCCTGGATGTCTCGCCTGCCGGTGGCAATGACCGTCATGCCCATCGCCTCGGCAAAACCCTTGACGATCGCAAGGCCGAGCCCCGTTCCCCCGGCGCTGCGGTCGGAGCCCTCCAGTCGGCGAAACGTCTCGAACACTTCCGCCTCGCGGCCGGGAGGAAGCCCCGGCCCTTCATCGAGCACCGAAAACGTCAGCTCGCCGAAGTTGCGCTGCGCCCGCACCGTGATCGGCGAGCCGGGATTGGCGTAGCGGCCGGCATTGTCGAGCAGGTTGAGCAGGCAATGATGGAACAGCTGCGGATCGACCGAGACCAGCGGCAGATCGGGTGCGACTTCCAGATTGATCGCGTGGCCTTCCAGCGATCGGCGCGTATCGGCCACCGCGCTCGCGACCGCGTCGGTCAGATCGACCGGCTCGATCCGCAGACGCAGCGCACCCGCCTCGACCCGCGCCATGTCGAGCAGGTTGGAAACGAACCGGTTCAGGCGAAGCGCCTCGCTCTCGATCACATCGAGAAGCGGGTTGTCGATCTCGCGGCGCAATTCGGCGGCGGCGGTCAGCACCGAGGTCAGCGGCGTGCGCAGATCGTGGCTGACCGAGGAAAGCAGCGCCGCACGCAGCCGATCACGCTCGCGAACGGCATCGACGTCGCGCATCTCGGCCTCGAGCCGCAAGCGTTCGAGCGCCAATGCCGCCTGGTCGAGCAGGCTCGACAGCAGCGGCAGCTGGTCGGACCGGATCGGATCGCTGCCATCGTCGCGTGCGATCCCCAGGATCGCCAAGGTGCCCGCACCTGCCTTCAGCGGCTGGAACAACCAGTCGGAGGCTGTCAGCGTCCCCGATCCGCGCCCCGCCGGAAGCCCGGTGTCCTGCGCCCACTGCGCCGCCGCCATCTCCATCGTGCCCAGCTGCGTGCCCGGCGCGCTGGCGGCCTGGACCGCGAGGCCGGTTTGCTCCTGCTCGAGGATCACCGTGCGCAGTTCGAACAGCCGGGCGATCTCGGCGCAGATGGTGCGGCTGACGTCGGCGCGTTCGCCCAGCGACGTGAGCTGGCGCAGGAACCCGGCCAGAGCGGCGTTCGAACGCGCGCTGGACGCGGCAAGGTCGGCCTGGACCCGCACCCGCGCGTTCAGCTGGCTGGTCACGATCGCCACGCCGAGCAGGACGATGATCGAGACCACGTTCTCCGGGTTGCTGACGGTCAGCGTGTATGTCGGGGGCAGGAAGAAGAAGTTGTAGGCGAGCGAGGATGCGAGCCCGGCGAAGAGCCCGGTCCTGAGACCGAACAGGCTCGCGGCGGCCATCACCGGCAGCAGGTAGAGCAGCGCGACATTGCCCAGATTCAGCACATGCGAGAGCCCGCTCCCCGCGCCGGTGACGACCGAGACCATCGCGGCGGTCCACGCATAGCCGCTGCGCGAACCCCAGCTGGCGCGGATCCGGGGGTCGCGCGGCTTGGCGGCCGTGGCCGCGCCTTCGAACGGCATGACGTGCACCGCGACGCCCGGCGTCTCGCGGACCAGCCGGTCGACCACCGAACCGTGGCGAAGCTCAAACAACCGCGAGCGCGCGGACTTGCCCACCACGATCTGAGTCGCACGCGCTTCGGTGACGTATGTCTTGAGGCCCTCGACCACCGAGGTCGCGGGAACGCTGACCACGCCGGCGCCAAGCTGCGTGGCGAGGTTGAGCACGCTGGCGATCCGGCGGTGCGCTTCGGGGCCGAGGCTGCGGCTGCGTGCGGTCTCGACATACACCGCGGTCCACGGCGCATGCTGCGCATCGGCGATACGCTTGGCGGCGCGGACGAGGCCCTCCGCGCCGGGAACGTCGCTGACCGCGACCGCGATCCGCTCGGTCCCGGCCCATGTTCCGCCCAGCGCGTTGGCCTGCAGATGTTCGAGCATCTGCGCATCGACCGCCTGCGCAGCCCGGCGCAGCGCCAGCTCGCGCAAGGCCGAGAGGTTGGACTTGGAGAAGAAATGCGACAGCGCCCGCGTCGCCTCATGCGGCAGGTAGACCTTGCCCTCTTTCAGCCGCTCGATCAGCTCGTCGGGCGGGATGTCCACCACCTCGATCTCGGCCATCTCGAGCACGCTGTCGGGCACCGTCTCGCGAACACGGACTCGGGTGAACGAGGCGACGACGTCGTTGAGGCTCTCGACGTGCTGGATGTTGATCGTCGAATAGACGTCGATGCCGGCCGCGAGCAGTTCCTCGACATCCTGCCAGCGTTTGGGATGGCGGCTTCCGGGGACGTTGGTGTGCGCGAGTTCGTCGACCAGCGCGAGTTTCGGGCGGCGTTCGAGGATCGCGTCGAGATCCATCTCCTGCAGCGTGCGCCCCTCGTAGACGACATCGCGCCGGGGGATGATCTCCTGTCCCCGAGTCAGCGCCTCGGTCTCGACCCGGCCATGAGTCTCGACGATGCCGACGATGACATCGATCCCGGCCCGGCGCTTGGCCGCGCCTTCGGAGAGCATTTCATAAGTCTTGCCGACGCCCGGTGCCGCGCCGAGGAAAATCTTGAGCTGGCCGCGGCCTTCCTGCGCCGCCTGACGCAGGAAGGCCTCGGGTGAGGGTCGTTCGGCGTTGGTGTTCAATGGCCAGCTGGGGCTTTTGCCAGCGCATCGAGCTGCCGATTCAGAGCCAGCAGGTTCACGTGATCCTCTCCGATGAACCCGAGCAGGGGATGCTGGACATTTTGCTCAACCAGGGTTCGCAGGTCGTTCTCTGCCACTTTGCGCGCACGGGCAACCCGGGGAATCTGCACGATGACAGCGGTTGGTGAGAGGTCGGGGTCGAGGCCGGACGCCGATGCGGTTACGAGATCGGCCGGGATGGGGCCGGCGATGCCCTGCGAACGGCGCAGCGCGACATCGCCCTTGATCCGGTCGGCCAGCGCCTTCGAAGTCGGCCCGAGGTTGGAACCGGACGAGGACGTCGGATCGTAGCCCTTGCCCGCTGCGGAGGGGCGCGAGTTGAAGTAACGGTCGGTGGTGAACGATTGCCCGATCAGTTCGGACCCGGTGACCACGCCGTTGTCGACGATCAGGCTGCCCTCGGCCTGATGCGCGAAGGCGACTTTGCCGATGCCCATGACCACCAGCGGGTAGACGCCGCAGGTCAGGACGGTGAGTAGCAGCGTGAGCACGAGTGCCGGACGCAGCCCCGAGATGAAATCTGATCCCATGATCTGTTCCTTACGATCGTCTGGTTAGGCGAGGCCGATGCCGGAAACGGCGATGTCGATAAGCTTGATGCCGATGAACGGTGCGACCAGTCCGCCCAGGCCGTAAATGCCGAGGTTGCGCGCGAGCAGAGGACCGGCGCCAACCGGACGATATTTCACGCCCCTCAGCGCCAGCGGCACCAGCAGCGGGATGATCACCGCGTTGAAGATGATCGCCGACAGGATCGCGCTGGTCGGCGTCGCCAGATGCATGACGTTGAGGATCGCGAGCCCCGGATACAGGACGATGAACATCGCCGGCAGGATCGCGAAGTACTTGGCGACGTCGTTGGCGATCGAGAACGTCGTGAGCGCCCCGCGGGTCATCAGCAACTGTTTGCCCAGGCCCACGATCTCGATGAGCTTGGTCGGGTCGCTATCGAGATCGACCATGTTGCCCGCCTCGCGCGCGGCCTGCGTGCCGGTGTTCATCGCCACGCCGACATCGGCCTGCGCGAGCGCCGGCGCGTCGTTGGTGCCGTCGCCGCACATCGCGACGAGCCGCCCGCCGACCTGCTCCTTGCGGATGTAGGCCAGCTTGTCCTCGGGCGTCGCCTGCGCGAGGAAATCGTCGACGCCCGCCTCGGCGGCGATCGCCGCAGCAGTGAGTGGGTTGTCGCCGGTGATCATCACCGTGCGGATGCCCATCTGGCGCAGCTCGCCGAACCGCTCGCGGATGCCGGCCTTGACCACGTCCTTGAGGAAAATCGCACCGAGCAGCCGTCCGTCCTTCGCGACCGCCAGCGGCGTGCCGCCGCCGCGCGCGATCTCGTCGGTAATTATGCGCAGCTCGGTCGCCGCGGCGGTCTCGCCCGAACCGGGATTGGCTTTCAGGATCGAATCGACCGCGCCTTTCTGGATCAGCGCGCCGTCGAGGCGCACGCCCGAGATGCGGGTCTGCGCGGTGAACGGGATGATCTCCGCATCCGCCGGCAGCGCCGCCAGCGTCGCCTTGAAGCGTTCGCGCGCCAGCACGACGATCGAGCGGCCTTCGGGCGTCTCGTCGGCCAGGCTCGCGGCGAGCGCCGCGGTGGCAAGTTCGATCGGCTGGACGCCGCCGACCGCGCGGAACTCGCTCGCCTGCCGGTCACCGATCGTGATCGTGCCGGTCTTGTCGAGCAGCAGCACGTCGATATCGCCCGCCGCCTCGACCGCGCGGCCCGACTTGGCGAGCACGTTGAAGCGCACAAGCC
>CAJCHR010000030.1 GCA_903970225.1 Actinobacteria bacterium 21-64-8
GTTTCACCTCGACCTGCCGAACGCGACGACGGGCACGCTCGACGAGACGTTCAAGTACCTGTCCGGCATGGTCACCGCGCCGACGCTGGACGCCAAGGGGCTGGCGCTCGACGTGCCGATCGTGCTCGCCGAGATGCGTGAGCGCGGCGGCGTGGGTGAGCGGGTGCAGAACAAGATGCGCTCGGTGTTCTTCGAGGGCCAGCCGCTCGCCGACCGCGCCACGATCGGCACGACCGAATCGCTGCGCGCGGCGACGCCGCAGAGCGTGCGCGCGTTCTATGAGCGCTGGTACCGGCCGCAGAACCTGGTGGTGATCGTGTCGGGCGATGCCGATCCGGTCGCGCTCCAGGCGCTCGTCACCAAGTGGTTCGGCGACTGGAAGGGCACCGGACCGCGTGTGCCGACTCCCAGCTTCGGCGCGCCCAAGGTGCCGCCGGGTGCGCCGCGCGACAATCCGGTGGGCAACACCGAAGTGATGGTCGAGCCCGAATTGCCGCGCAACCTGACGTATGGCGTGATCCGTCCGTGGCATCAGGTGCACGACACCATCGTCTACAACCAGGGGCTGATGCTCGATCAGCTTGCGCAGGCAATTATCAACCGCCGGCTCGAGAGCAAGGCGCGGCGCGGCGGCAGTTTTCTCAGCGCCGCGGTCAATCAGGACCGGGTCGAGCGTTCGGCCGACGTGACCTATGTCGCGATCACCCCGATCGGGCCCGACTGGCGCAGCGCGCTCGGCGACGTGCGCGGAGTGATCGCCGATGCGATGACCGCCGCGCCGACTCAGGCCGAGATCGACCGCGAAGTCGCCGAGATCGATGTCGCGTTCCAGGTGCCGGTCGAGCAGCGCGACCTGCTGCCCGGCGGCAAAGTCGCGGACGATCTGGTCCAGGCGCTCGATATTCACGAGACCGTCGCCTCGCCCGATACGGTGCTGTCGATCTTCCGTTCGACCAAGCCGCAGTTCACCCCCGCCAACGTGCTCGCGCACACGCGCACCCTGTTCCAGGGCACGGTGATCCGCTCGCTGCTGATCACGCCAAAGCCGGGCGAGGCGAGCCCCGCCGAATTGCGCAGCGCGCTGCTCGCGCCGGCCAAGGCCGACAACGGCGTGCGCACCGCCGGTCCGCCGGTCAGCTTCGCCGACCTGCCGCCGGTCGGCACGCCGGGCGCGATCGTCGCCGATGCACCGATCGGCCTGCTCGACATCGAGCGGGTCGATCTGGGCAACGGCGTCAAGGTGCTGCTGTGGCCGACCAAGGACGAACCGGGCCGGGTCCAGGTCAAGGTCCGCTTCGGCGGCGGTTACCGCGTGTTCGGTCCGAACGATGCGGCCTATGTGGCGCTCGGACCGATCGCGCTGGTCGGATCGGGCGAGGGCAAGCTGGGCGAGGACGAACTCGACCGCATCTCCACCGGCCGCAAGCTGCAGTTCAATTTCGATGCCGACGACAGCGACTTCTCGTTCGCGTCCGAAACCCGCAACGCGGACCTTGCCGATCAGCTCTATCTGTTCGCCGAGAAGCTCGCCAATCCGCGCTGGGACGCGAACCCGGTGCTGCGCGCCAAGGCCGCGGCGGCGCTGCAATACGATAGCGCCTCGACTTCGCCGCAAGGCGTGATCGGACGCGATCTCAAGTACTACCAGCGTAACAAGGACCCGCGTTACCGCGCCGCGACGCCCGCGGATCTGGAGGCCGCGACGCCCGAAGGTTTCAAGGCGGTGTGGAGCAAGGCGCTCGCGACCGGGCCGATCGAAGTCGAGATCTTCGGTGATTTCGATCGCGACTCGGCCATCGCCGCACTGACCAGGACTTTCGGCGCTTTGCCGCCGCGCCTGCCGCTTCCGGCTGATGCGGGGCCGCTCTCGGCGAAGTTCCCCGCCGCCAACGCCGAACCGGTGGTGCTCACGCACACCGGCGACGCCAACCAGGCGGCGGCGATCATGTCGTGGCCCACCGGCGGCGGCAGCGCGGGGATCGGCGAATCGCGCCAGCTCGAAGTGCTTGCGCAGCTGTTCACCAACCAGCTGATGGACGCGATGCGCGAAAAGACCGGCGCGAGCTACTCGCCCTCGGTGTTTTCGACCTGGCCGGTCGATCTCGACAGCGGCGGGGCGATCACCGCGATCGCGCAGCTCGATCCGGCGACTGTCCCGGTGTTCTTCGTCACCGCCGCGGAGATCGCTTCGGACCTGACCAAGGCGCCGGTCAGCGCCGACGAGCTGACCCGCGTGGTCGAGCCGATGCGCCAGCAGGTCAACCGCATGGCAACGAGCTCGGCGTTCTTCATGCAGCAGCTCGAAGGTGCGACCAGCGATCCCGCGCGGATCGCCGCGGTGCGCACGATCCTGAAGGACTACACCGGCGGCACGCCCGAGACGCTTCAGGCGCTCGCCGTGAAGTATCTGACGCCGGGCAGGGCTTTCAAGCTGGCCGTCGTCTCACCCAAGGCGGCGGACAAGGTGGTGGAAAAGCCTGCTCAGTGACGCGGGTGTCGTAAACGCGGCCCGCTGATCACCTGTTCAGCATTCTCGTTGACATCGCGCGCTCACGCCGCCACCCAGCCTCACGGATTGTGAGGGGAGAGTCATGAGCAAGCTGCTCGAAGGAAAAGTCGCGCTGGTGACGGGCGCGTCGTCGGGGATCGGGGAGGCGATCGCGATTGCGCTGGCCGAGTCCGGTGCGACGGTCGCGGTCTCGGCGCGGCGCGCGGACCGCCTCAAGGGCCTGGTCGAGACGATCGAGGGTCTGGGCGCCAAGGGTCTCGCGCTGCCGGGCGACATGGCGGTCGAGGCCGATGCGATCAAGGCGGTGGAGGACACCGTCGCCGCGTTCGGGCGGATCGACATCCTGATCAACTCGGCGGGCGTGATGCAGGCGGGCGGGATCATCGGCGCGGACCTCGACGAGTACCGCCGGGTGATGGACATCAATCTGCTGGGCACGGTCTACACCTGCAAGGCGGCGGTGCCGCACATGATCGAGCAGGGCGTGGGGGATATCGTCACGATCTCCTCGCTCGCGGGGCGCAAGGGCGGCCCGATGACCAGCGCCTATTCGGCGAGCAAGCACGCGGTGAACAGCTTCACCGACGGCATGCGCCAGGAACTGGGCGAGAAGAACATCCGCGTCTCGACGCTGATGCCCGGCGCCACCACCACCGAAGTCGCCAACAACATCTCCAATCCGGGCTGGCGCGAGGCGATCAAGGCGCACGTCGGCAAGGAAGGCGCTGTGGCCGCAAAGGATATCGGCGACACGATCGCGTTCATGATGGCGCTGCCGCGCCGCGCGAACATTTCCGAGATCACGGTCCGTCCGACGATCGATATCAGCGCGTAACAAAGACACCGGGAGAACATCACATGGCAGGACGTCTGGAAGGCAAGGCAACGATCATCACCGGCGGCGCGTCGGGCATGGGCAAGGCGATGGCGCATCTGTTCGCGGCCGAAGGCGCGAAGCTGATCCTCGCCGACATCTCGGGCAAGCAGGACGAGGTCGCCGCCTCGGTCAACACCGAGGCTTATGGCTTCCAGGCGGACATCTCGAACGAGGACGACGTCAAGGCGCTGGTCGCGTTCGCGGAGGAGAAGTTCGGCCGGCTCGACGTCTTGTGCAACAACGCGGGCTTCGGCGGCGGCATGGCACCGCTGCACGAGCAGACCACCGAGCTGTGGGACAAGGTCCACTCGACCAACATCAAGGGCGCGTTCTTCGGGATCAAGTACGGCGTGATCTCGATGCTCAAGACTGGCGGCGGCGCGATCGTGAACACGACATCCGCCTCGGGCGTGGTCGGCTGGAAGCACCACAGCGTCTACGGCGCGGCCAAGGCCGGCGTGAACCAGCTCACGAAGACCGCCGCGCTCGATTATTCGGACAAGAACATCCGCATCAATGCGATCGCGCCGGGCACGATCTGGACCGGCCTCGTCGAGGCGTCGAAAACTCATGCCGAGCCGCCCGCCGACTTCCCGGTGCTCGCGGGCATTCCGCTCGGCCGCTGGGGTCTTGCCGAAGACATCGCCAATGCCGCGCTGTTCCTCGCGAGCGACGAATCCAAGTACATCACCGGCGTGATCCTGCCGGTCGACGGCGGCTACTCGATCGGTTTCTCGGGCATGGGCGCCGAGCGTCCGGGCATCGTCAGCGTCAACACCGACGGGACCTGAATCAGGGGCGGGAAGTCACCGCCCGTGCCGTTCCTTGACCGCATCGACCTTGTCGATCATTTCCCGAGCCTCCGCGATCGCCCTCTGTTCGGAGGCGGTCAGGGGGCGGCTGGGCGTGTAGGTGTCGAGAAGCACTTTTAGGGCGTCTTCGATCTTGCCCAGCTGCCTGCCGTAGCTGCCGACCTTTTTCAGGACATCCTCCTCGACCGCTGGGGCGGATGAGGCGCCGAGATCGATGTTGATCAGCCCCACCTGGTTCGCGCTGGGGTTGAACAGCCACGTCCAGGGCAGGATCGATTGTGTGACGTTGCCCGACAGCGGCATCTGGAAGGTGGTCATGACATCTCCTCGTCAGCAGGGACCGGGGCGCGACGGCTCGCTCTTCTACCGCAGCGTCTCGGTGCGCTGCCATGCTGGCCGGGCCGCCACCCGATCGAGGTAGGCGCGGGTGTTGGGGCTGTCCGTCAGGTCGAGCCGCGCGGCGAAGCGGGGCAGGCACAGCATGATGTCGGCGGCGGTGAATGCGTCGCCGGCGAACCAGGGTGCATCGCCAAGGCGGCTTTCGATCATCGCGAACGCCCGAATGCTCCGGCTCGGCCCCGGCGAAGCGGGTGCGCCCAAGGTGGCGGTGACGTGGTCGACCATCAGCCCGGGTACGAGCGAGCCGTTGGCGAAGTGGAACCAGAACAGATAATCCGGGAAATCCGGGTCTTCCGGCGCGGGAACCAGCGCGGAGCCGCCATGGCGTGCGCAGATGTACTCGACGATCGCGCCAGACTCGCCGAGCACCAGATCGCCGTCGGTGATCACCGGCGCGGTGCCGAACGCGCTAAGCGCCCTGTACTCGGGCGGCGCGGCCATGCTCGGCTCGCGGGTGTAGCTCTTGAGTTCGTACGGGGTGCCTAGCTCCTCGCAGAGCCAGATGATCCGGTCCGACTGGGATTGCTTCAGGTGATGGACGGTCAGCATGATGCTCTCCTAAGATCCTCCTCGGAACGGGGAGGTTTCAGGGCGCCTTCAACCACGGCGCGGCCGGCGCGCCCGCCAGCGACGGATGCACCCACAAATACTCGGTGTAATGCCCGATCCGCTTGCGCGTATCGACATAGCAGAACCGGATCATCGCCTCGGGATCGGGCTCGGACGGAAACAGATAGGCCAGCGCATCGCCGCTCGCGCGCACCTCTTCGAGCAGTGCGTCCCAGGCCTCGCTGTCACCGGGCACGCCAATCGCGACGTGGTGGAAATTCAGGATGTGCTTCGAGAGATCGACCTCGTCGGTGTAGATTTCGGTCGCGCCCGAAACCGGCTGGATGATCTCGAACTGGTTGAGCCCGTCGTTGACCATCGCCGCCTTCACATGCAGCGGGCGCTTCTTGCCGAAGCTCAGCACTTCGATCGCGGCGTCGGACTGGGAGAAGCCGGTGAGGCCAAGCTCGCTGTCGCAGTGCGCCAACGCGGCGTCCATGTCGCGGGTGATGTAGCTCATCTGCGTCAGCTGACCGTACCGGTCGCCGAAGTGCACTTTGGCCATCGCTCTCTCAATCCTTCACCGGGATCCTGTACCTCTCGATATACCCCGCGAATTCGGCGCGAACACCCTGTTTGGTGAGGCCGTATTCGGCCAGGTCGTAGCTGTGCCTGCCGTGCTTGCCCGCCGGGTTGGCGGCCATGTACCCGGCCATCGCGGTCTCCGCCTCGGGGGTGAACGGCTCGGCGAAGTGTGCGTAGATGCGTTTCACCTCAGCGATCGGATCGGACATCACGTCGGCATACTGGATGTCGAGGATCACACCGGCTCCATGCTTGTCGCGGAACGCCTGCTGGCGGTCGATCATCAGGTGGAAGGTTTCCATGAACGAGCGGCCGATCAGCTCTAGATCGACATCGTCGCTGTAGATCCCGCGCACGTACTTGATCAGGCTGCAGATCGATCCGACGACTTCGGCCGGATCGCGGTGAGTCATCACCAGTTGCGCGTCGGGATAGACCTCGGTCAGCGCATCGAGGAATAGCGGGTGCCACGGGTTCTTGAGCACCCAGCGCCCCGGCGTCTCCCCCTGCAGCAGTTGCAGCAGGCGCTTGTGATAGCGGAACGCGGGCAGGTAATCCGCCTCGTGAAACAGCCACTGGCGATATGAGGGAATATTGGCCTGCGATTCGTAGACTTGCGCGCAGAAGCTGGGGGCCATCGAGAACTGGCATTCGGTGGGGCTGTCGGCCTCCTCGAAATGGATCGCGGCGATCTCGGGCATGTAGGTCAGCGCCATCTGCGTCTTGTCCTGCATGACCTGATAGCGCGGCCCCGCATGCAGCTCCTCCAGGCGTGGCGGCGGCACCGGATCGTAGGCCAGCCAGCGCAGAAACGCATTGCGGCCGGGCGCGGCGGCGAGCAGGTTGATCAGCAGCGTGGTGCCCGTGCGCGGCAGGCCGAACACGAACAGCGGCTTCTCGATCGGCGCCTCGAGCAGCTCGGGGTGGCCTTTCAGCCAGTCCTCGACCTTGAGCCGGTTCGCCAGTTGCGTGATGATTTCATTGTGCGAATTGAGCGACCCACGCTCGTTGAACTTCGCCTCGTCGGCGTAGGACCTGAGCAGGATTTCCAGCCCTTCGAGGATCGCCGGATCGCCGAAATCGGTGAGGCCGGTCTGCGCGCGCGCGGCTGCGATCACTTCGTCGACGGTCATTCGTGATCCTCTTCCCGTGCTTTGATTATCGCTCGGTCATTGCAAGCGCGGCGCGGGTCCGGCAACGTCGCTAAAAAGCCGTACCATCGAAGAGAGGCCATCAAATGCAATTGAGCGAAGCGCGCCATGCGTTCGTCACCGGCGGTGCCAGCGGCATCGGGCTCGGCATCGCGCAGGCGCTCGCCGCGC
>CAJCHR010000031.1 GCA_903970225.1 Actinobacteria bacterium 21-64-8
CAACGGCAACACCTTCCCGGGTTACTACGACGCGCTCGGGCGCCAGATCTTCGCGGGCATCAGCGCGAAGTTCTGACGGATCGTAGATGCCGGATACTCGTGGCAGTCGTCACCTGGATCCGCGCATCGACTTTGGCCCAGACGAAACGGGGGCGGCGGCGTAAGGCCGCCGCCCCTTTTTCATGCAAGCGCGCGGCGCGCGGGCTTGGTCCGGCGCCAAGGAAAACACCTCGCTGAGTCGCGGCAGGGCAGGCGCACTGATGGCGAAAGACCGGCCCATCCATGCTCCAGCGCTACGAAGCGAAGGCAATTGCAGCGAGCCCCGATCCTGCCTGACATTATTGGCTCCGCGGCAAATGGGGGTTTGCCAAACCTGAACCTCGGCTGGGCGGCCGTGCAAAGTCGGAACTGGCGATCGCGCAACATTACATCAGCGGGTGTGGGAATGTGGCAACAACATTGCATTGTATACAAGCAAAGGAACGCTTTATAGCCGATCTCTGTGCCACGCGTGTGTTGCGGAATTGCTACAAACTATTTGAAAATCGTGACGCAACAATCACTCGCGTTGATGAAAGAGAAAGTTTGCATAGTGTCAGGACCAGTTTCACGGCGCCAAGACGGCCAGATCGCGGCGCTCACGTGATGCAAGGGACTTGAAGATCGGCTCGCCGATCTTCTGCAAAGGGACAGAAACGTGATCTCCAACAAGACCTCCATCGCCCTGAGGGCGAGTTCTGCCGTGTGCGCGCTCGGCCTGGCGTTGCTTTCGTCACCGAGCTTCGCGCAAGACCCGGCCGCCGCCACGACGCCGGATGCGACAACACCGGCTCCCGGCGCGATCGACGATGCTGCCTCTGACCAGAAAGTCATCATCGTCACCGGTTCGCGCATTGCGCGTCCGGAGCTCAAATCGTCCGTCCCGGTTCAGGTAGTCAGCCAGGCGCAGATCCAGTTGGTCGGTGCGACGAACGTGCAGGACGCTTTGTCGAAGCTGCCCGCGGTCGGACAGGGTGTCAGCCGCACGAGCTCGAACTTCTCCGACAATGGCAACGGCGAAGCCACTATCAACTTGCGCAACCTGGGTGACGCTCGCACGCTGGTGCTGGTAAATGGACGCCGCAGCGTCGGCATTCCGGGCTCGTCGGCGTTTGACGTCAACAACATCTCGCCCGAGCTGATTGACCACATCGAAGTCCTCACCGGCGGCGCTTCGGCGGTCTACGGTTCGGAGGCGATCGCGGGTGTGGTCAACTTCGTGCTCAAGGACGAGTTTGTCGGACTGCAGCTGCACGCCCAGAACAAGATCTCGACTCGCGGCGACGCGGCCGACCAGTATGCCTCGGCAACCGCCGGCATCGCTTTTGCCGACGGTCGCGGGCACATCGTCGCGAACTTCAGCTACGACAACGACCACGGACTTCCGTCCAGCAACCGCGCCTATTCGGCTCAGGATTTTCCTTCGCGCAGCAGCTACGCGGCGCAGGGCCTATTCAGCATCGCCAATCCGAACATCCCCTCGCAGCTCGCCTTCAATGCCGGCAGCGGCTATACGTACACATTCGACGATAACAACAACCTGAAGAAGTATCAGGGCGCGGCGATCGACGGTTACAACCGCAACGGTGACCGCTCGTTGTCGCTGCCGGTTCAGCGCTACCTCGGAACGGTCCTCGCCAAGTTCAACTTCTCCGATGCTGCCGAGCTTTATGCCGAAGGCGAGTATTCGCACACCCAGGTGCATGCCCACCTCGAGCCGACCGCGCTCGACAACAGCGCGGCCCCTGCGATCGTCAACTTCGACGGCACGCCTTTCGCCGGCATCCCGATCACCAGCCCTTATGTTCCCGCGGCGCTGGCCGCTGCGGCACAGGCCAACGGCGTGAGCACGATCAATTTCCGTCGCCGTTCGAACGATATCTTCTCACGCAGCAACAACGATACCCGCGACTACTTCCGCGGCGTGATCGGCCTTCGCGGCGAGTTTGCACCCAATTGGCATTATGACGCCTACTATGAGCATTCCCAGACCAAAGAGCATGACAGCTCGCAGTCGATCTATCTGCCGAACTACGGCGCTGCGCTCAACAACCAGCTCAATGCCACGACCGGGCAGGTCGAGTGCGCTGATGCAGCGGCGCGTGCAGCGGGCTGCGTACCGATCAACATCTTTGGCTTCAACACTGTTTCGGCCGCGGCCGCGCAGTTCCTCCAGACATATACCGGCCCGACCAAGACTATCCAGCTCGCCGATGGTCCGGCGACGCTGACCAACGGCCAGAAGCTGACGTACGACTACGTCGCCAAGGTCCATCAGGACGTGGTCTCGGGCAACGTGACCGGCCAGCTGTTCTCGCTCTGGGGCGGACCGGTACAGGTTGTCGCGGGCGGCGAATACCGCCGAGAGAAGAGCTCGGAAAACTTCGATCCCTACACCCGCGCCGGTGTCGACGCCTCGCTGCAGCTTGCCAACACCGTCGGCAAGTTCAACGTGAAGGAGGGCTTCGGCGAAATCGATGCTCCGATCATCGAGAACAAGCCCGGCTTCGAATACCTCGGTGTTTCGGGCTCGGCGCGTTATGCCGATTACTCGACCGTAGGCGGCGTCTGGAGCTGGAGCGTCAGCGGTCAGTACGCTCCCGTTCACGACATCCGCTTCCGCGCCGGATTCTCGCGCGCAACACGCGCTCCGAACATTGGCGAGCTCTTCGCCCAGCAGAGCGTCAGCGCCCAGAGTGTGAACGATCCTTGCGATCAGAACGCGGGCAACGGCGATCTGACTGCCGGGCAGACGCCCGGTACTCTGCCCGCTCTTAAGGCTGGTTGCGCCAGCATTCCTGGCGTCGCCAACACGGTCGCGGCACGAGGCGCGTTCTACTACACGCTGGGTGAAATCCAGACGATCACCGGTCTTCAGGGTGGTAACCCCGCTCTTCGGCCCGAGACTGCCGACACGCTTACGCTGGGTGTGGTGCTGACGCCGTCGTTCCTCAAGAACTTCAGCTTCACCGCCGATTTCTATAGCATCAAGGTCAAGAACGCGATCGGCGTCATCGATCCGCAGATTTCGGCGAACGAGTGCCTTGCGACGGGCGCTCCGGAATTTTGCGATAACGTCCATCGTAACGCGAGCACCGGCCTCATCACCTCGGTCGATGATCTTCAGCTCAACACCGGTTCGGACTTCGTCAAGGGTCTCGATTTCGAAGGTCGCTATGCCTACGACTTCGATGCGATCGGTAACGGCGGTCTCATCACGGCGGATGTGAAGTGGTCGCACAAGCTCAAGCAGCAGCGCGTCCCGTATCCGGGCGCGGATGCGATCAACGAAGTGGGCCAGGTGAGCGCCTATGCTTCGGGCCGCCTTGGATCCGGCTTCCGTGACACCGTTTACACCGCTATCACGCTCGGAAACGATAACTTCACGCTGTCGTACAACGTCCAGTATCTTTCACCGCTGGTTGAGGACAACATGGATCCTGAGTCGGGTCGCATCGGTGCGTACTGGTACCACGGCGCGCGCGCGAGCTTCAAAGTACAGAAGAAGTTCGAGTTCTACGTCGGCGTGAACAACATCTTCGACAAGCAGCCGCCGGTCACGCAGGACAACACCCTGCAGTTCCCGGGCACGAACACGATCGCTGATACATATGACCTGGTTGGCCGCGAGTTCTTTGCGGGCTTCAACGCCAAGTTCTGAGGTAGCCGGCATCAGCCGGAAAGGTCTTGTAACAGTCCGGAAGGGGCCGCCATCGTGCGGCCCCTTCTCGTTGGTGCGGAGCGTGCGCTGCTGTGGACGTTTTCGCTCGATTCGAAAGACCTGCCCAAGCGCGACAAACGTACCAGATAAGGCGTAGAAGGGCGCCGGCCAGCGCGACAATGCGGCCAGGAGAGGATCGGCCGGTGCAACTCAGCGACTTCAAGGCGAGCCCGAACCTCGTCGCGCTGTTCCTCCAGCGCGCGGGTGAGTTGGGCGACAAGCCGTTCCTTTGGACGCGGCAGGGCGGTGTGTGGCTCGCGATCGGGTGGGCTGAGGCGGCGCGGCAGGTGTGCGTGCTCGCCGAAGGCTTGCGGGGTCTCGGGCTGCGCGATGGCGACCGGGTGGTGCTGGTCTCGGAGAACCGCCCCGAGTGGTGCATCGCCGACCTCGCGATCATGGCCGCGGGCTGTGTGACGGTGCCCGCCTACACGACCAACACCGCGCGTGATCATGCGCATGTGCTGGGCGATTCGGGCGCGCGCGCCGCGATCGTCTCCGGATCCAGACTTGCCGGAACACTGTTCGAGGCGATGCAGACTGCGGGCACGGCGGAGATGCTCATCGGGATCGAGCCGCTCGCCGGCATCCCGCAGGGCAGGATCGCCTGTCACGGCTGGGAGACGCTCATCGCGGGTGACGCAAGCGCCGCGCGCGCGGCAGTCGAGGCGCGCGTGGCCGGGATCCAGCGTGGCGATCTGGCTTGTGTGATCTACACCAGCGGCACCGGCGGAAGCCCTCGCGGCGTGCGCCAGCACCACGGCGCGATCCTCCACAACGTCAATGGCGCGGCGCGGATCATCGCCGAGGACTTCGGATGGAAAGACGAGGTGTTCCTGTCGTTCCTGCCGCTCAGCCATGCCTATGAGCATAGCGCCGGGCAGTTCCTGCCGATCGGCCTGGGCGGACAGATCTATTACGCCGAAAGCCTGGAGAAGCTGTCCGCCAACATCGAGCAAGTGCGCCCGACGATCATGGTGGTGGTGCCGCGCCTGTTCGAGGTGCTGCGTACCAAGATCGGCGCGCAAGTCCGCAAGCAGGGGCGCCTTGCCGCGGCGCTGCTCGACCGCGCGCTGGCGAACGCGCGCGGCCGGGCCGAGGGGAATACAACGCTTGGTGATCGCATCACCGAGCGGGTCATCGGCCGGCTGCTTCGGCCGAAGATTCGCGCCAGGTTCGGCGGGCGGATGAAGGCGCTGGTCTCGGGCGGCGCACCGCTCAACCCCGAAGTCGGGCGGTTCTTCGAGGCGCTCGGGCTGACGCTGCTCCAGGGCTACGGCCAGACCGAGGCGGCGCCGGTGATCTCGGTGAACCGCCCGAGCGCGGGCATCCGCATGGACACCGTCGGCCCGCCGCTGCCCGATACCGAAGTGCGCATCGCACCCGATGGCGAAATCCTGGTGCGCGGCGAACTGGTGATGCACGGCTACTGGGGCTGCGACGACGAAACCGCGCGAGCGCTGGCCGATGGCTGGCTGCACACCGGCGATATCGGCCGTTTCGACGAGGCCGGGCGGCTCACCATCACCGATCGCAAGAAGGACATGATCGTGAACGACAAGGGCGACAACATCGCCCCCGCCCGGATCGAGGGCATCTTGATGCTACAGCCCGAGATCGCGCAAGCGATGGTCGTGGGCGACCGTCGGCCGTACCTGACGGCGCTGCTCGTGCCCGATGCCGAATGGGCGCTGCAGTGGGCTCAGGCCAACGGCGAGGCGTGCCACTTCAAGCGGCTGCACGACCTCCCCGCTTTCCGCAGCGCGCTGCGCGAAGCGGTCGACCGGATGAACCGCGAGCTTTCGGTGACCGAGAAAGTCCGCCAGTTCGCGCTCGCCGACGAGCCGTTTGCGATCGACAATGAAGAACTCACGCCAAGCTTGAAGATCCGCCGCCACAAGCTGCGTGAGCGCTACGGGGCAAGGCTGGATGCGTTGTATCGGGGGTGAGCCACCCACGTTTTCCCATCGACCAACCCTCGATTTCCCCCGATCAACGCTCTGGCTGCTCCGCAGCCGCTGGTTTATTGCCGCGCATGGACTCTGATCTCTCTCCCGCGCGGGTTCCGGCGCGCGTCGTCATTCTTTCGATATGCGGGGTCTGGCTGTGCTATTTCGTGCTGACCAGCTTGCGCGGTGCGATCGTCGGCTTCGAGTTCAACTGGGCATTTCTCTCGCGCCGAGCCGTCGTGACGATCGCCTCGATCGCGGTCACCGGTTCGCTCTGGCCGCTGCTGCAGATGCTCGATCATCGCCCGCTGTGGGTGAAAGCGGGCGCGACCCTGCTGGGCGCGTTGCCCGCGGCGATGCTGCTGGCAGCGATCAACCAGTGGGCGTTCGCGGACATTGACGCCGCGATGATGAGCAAGATGACCCAGCACGAGGGCGTGCGCCTTCGGCAGGATATTTCGGGCAATATCCTTGTCGACGTCACGCCGCCCAGTCCGCCGCCGGTGCCGTCCGACGACGATGACGATGATGAGGACGGCGCGCGGCCCGTTGTCCCCAAAGTGCCGCAGATCGGCGGCCCCGGCGCGCCGCATATGCAGCGGATCGAAATCAGCCACGAGACCGCGGACGGACGTCTGGCGCAGCTTTCCGACCTCGCATCGGGGCGATACTTCCTGCTCCTGGCCTGGGCCGCGCTGTACCTCGCGCTGGTCAACGGCGAGCAGCTGCGTGCCGCAGAAAGGCGCGAGGGCGAGTTTCGCGGCGCCGCGGAGGCCGCCGAACTGCGCTCTCTGCGCTATCAGGTGAACCCGCATTTCCTGTTCAACACGCTCAACTCGCTGTCCGCGCTGGTGATGACGGGCAGGGCCGACGACGCCGAGGAGATGATCCAGACGCTCTCGACGTTCTACCGCCGCACGCTCACCGGCGATCCGACCGGCGACCTGACGCTGGCGGGTGAGATCGAGTTGCAGCAGCTGTACCTCGATATCGAAGCGGTGCGCTTTCCCAAGCGACTGGTCCGCCGGATCGAGCTTCCCGAAACGCTGCGCGACGTTCTGGTCCCGGGCATGATGCTCCAGCCGCTCGTCGAGAACGCGGTGAAGTACGCGGTGTCGCGTACCAGCAAGCCGGTGACGATCGCGATCGCGGCGGCCGAGGAATACGGCCGTCTGGTGCTGACCGTAAGCGACGACGGCGAAAGCAGCGTGAATGACGGCGCGCGCGAATTCGCCGCGCCCGCGCCGGGCTTCGGCATCGGGCTCGCCAACGTGCGAGACCGGCTCGACGCGCGCTTCGGCAGCGAAGCAACGCTTGACGCGGGGCCGCTTGTCGGGGGAGGGTTCCGCACCATGATCAGGATGCCCATCGTTCGTGCCCATGATTGAGACGTGTGCCCATACCCCTCGATGACTGAAACGCTGCGCACGCTGATCGTTGATGACGAGCCACTGGCGGTCGAGCGGCTGCAGGTCATCTGCGCGCGGCTTCTGGGCCTGATCGTCATCGGCACCGCGAGCGAGGGCGAGAGCGCGCTGAGGCTGATCGAGGCGTTGACGCCCGATCTGGTGCTGCTCGACCTGACGATGCCGGGGATGGACGGGCTTTCGGTGGCGCGCGCGCTTCGCGGGCAGGGCCATGCGCCGGCGGTGGTGTTCGTCACCGCCCACGATGAGTTCGCGGTCGAGGCGTTCGATCTCGATGCGGTCGATTACGTGCTGAAACCGGTCGCGCCCGAGCGGCTCGAACGCGCGATCGGGCGTGCGCTGTCACGGCGCGGCGAGAAAGCCGAGGCTGTCCCGGAAAGCCGCTGGCTCGGCGAATTCTGGGTGCCCTACCGCTCCGAACTGCTGCGCATCGCCGCGATCGACGTCGACCGGATCGATGCCGACCGCGACTATGTGCGGCTGCATGTCGGCAAGCGGAGCTACTTGCTGCTGCAGACGATCTCGGGGCTGGAGGAGCGGCTCGACCCGGCAGCCTTCATCCGCATCCACCGCTCGACCATCCTTCGCCGCGATACGATCCGGGGGCTTAAGCACGATGGGCTGGGCACGTGGTCGGTTGAGATCGCGGACGGGTCGGTGCTACGCATCGGGCGGACCTATCTCGCGCAGACCAAGGCGATGGCGGGAAAGTAGCATCCCCCCTCGCGGGAGGGGATTATCCCGGCGTCTTCTTCCCTAGGAAATAGCTCAGCGCATTCGGCCCGCGATAATGCGCGCGCGCGGGGTTCATCGCCTCGTAGACCACCGCATTCTCCAGCACGCGCTGGACGTAGTTGCGGGTCTCGTAGATCGGGATCTGCTCGATCCACGTGGTCCACTCGATCGAGCCGGTTCGCGGGTCGCCGTTCGCGGCGAGCCATTTGCGCACGTTGCCGGGGCCGGCGTTATATGCCGC
>CAJCHR010000032.1 GCA_903970225.1 Actinobacteria bacterium 21-64-8
GCGGTCTCCGCCGCGCGAATGAGGAAGTGTCGGGCGAGTTCAGGGATGTCTTCCCGCCGCTCCCGCAAGCTCGGCATCTTGAGCGGCACAACCGCGAGACGATAGTAAAGGTCCTCGCGGAACCGCCCAGCAGCAATTTCCGCCTGCAGGTCACGGTTGGTGATCGCGATGACCCGGACATCCACCTTGACCCGGGCATTGCCGCCCAGCCGCTCGAAGGTTTGGTCCTGCAGCGCCCGGACGATCTTGCCCTGCGTTTCCAGCGGCATATCCGACACTTCGTCCAGCAGCAACGTGCCCCCATGGGCTCGCTCAAGCACACCGGAACGGCGCGGCAGGGTCATGACGTCAGGTCCGGCCTCGACGCCGAACAACTCCTCTTCGAACCTGCCCGGCGCGAGGGTCGCGCAGTTGAGGGCAATGAATGGTCCGTCGGCGCGGCGGGAGCGGGCGTGAACCATCCGGGCAGCGACTTCCTTGCCGGATCCGGCCGGACCATGGATCAACACCCGCGACCCGGTGGGTGCCACACGCTCCACACCAGCCCGGACGCTGGATATGGCGCTGCTGTCGCCGGTCAATGTCGACTCGGCACCGGCACGGAGCCGCAACTCGGCATTCTCCCGCGCCAACCGCGCTGCCTCGAGCGCTCGCCGTGCCTGAATGAGCAGGCGATCGGACTGGAATGGCTTCTCCAGAAAGTCGTATGCGCCATGCTGGATCGCCGTAACAGCCATCTCGATGGTGCCGTGGCCGGAGATCATGACGACAGGGATCTGCGGCTCTTCGGTATGCAGAGCCTGCAGGATCCCGAGCCCATCCAGCTTCGAGTTCTGCAACCATACATCCAGGATCACCATCGAGGGACGCCGCGCGCGGAAGGCCGCGAGGGCCGCATCCGAATCGCCGGCCATCCGGGTCTCATATCCCTCGTCTCGAAGTATGCCGTCGATCAACATGCGGATGTCGGGCTCGTCGTCGACGATCAGGATTTCATGCGCCATAGGTCGTCTTTACCAGCTTTGCTGGCCGCGCGGCACTCAGGCCGCCACGGCGAGCGCAGGAAGAATGAGGCTCGCTACGGCGCCGGGTCCATCGCGCCGGTCCTCCAGCGAGAGCCGCCCGCCATGGTCTTCCAGCACCTTCTTGACGATCGCCAGCCCAAGCCCGGTTCCCTTGGGCTTGTGCGTAACATACGGCTCGGTCAGCCGGTCGCGGTCCTCCGATGGGAAGCCAATCCCGTCGTCCGTGACAGACAGAGTCACCGCCTCGCCCACTTCATGTACTGCCACTCTGATCTGTCCTCCCGCCTCCCCTGTATCGCGGATCCGCATGGCGACGGCGTCGGCGGCGTTCACAAGTAGGTTTGTCAGTGCCTGGGTGAGCAGCCGGCGGTCGCAGGCCGCCATCGGTCCGCGGTCCGGCAGGTCGGTGACCCAGGAGATCTCCGGATGCGCCTGCCGCTGCAGGACTAGGGCTTCGCGGGCGATGCGGCCGATATCCTCGGGCTTGATCACCGGCTGCGGCATGCGGGCGAAGGCGCTGAACTCGTCCACCATGCGGCCAATATCGCCGACATGGCGCACGATCGTGTCGGCGCACTGCGCGAACGTGTCCGGATCGGACTGGATTTCCTTGGTAAACCGGCGTTTCAGCCGCTCGGCCGCGAGCTGTATCGGGGTGAGCGGGTTCTTGATCTCGTGTGCGATCCGCCGGGCGACGTCGGACCAGGCCGCCTTACGCTGAGCGGCCAGCAGCTCGGTGATATCGTCGAAGGTCACGACGAACCCGTCGATTCCCCCCGCCTTCACCTCGGAGCCGATCCGCACCAGGAGCGTGCGACGGTTGGAGGGTGGCCCGACTTGCACCTCGGCCGTGTGCGCGCGCTCGGGTGCGCTCTGCACCTTCTCCAGCAGGGCCCCGAACTCCGGCACGACATGGTCGAGCGGCAGACCGATCGCGGCAAGCAGGTCGCTTCCCATCAGCTCGGAGGCAGCCCGGTTCGGCAAGTCGATCCGCGCCTGTGCGTCCAGCCCGATCACCCCCGCCGATACGCCCGAGAGCACCGTCTCCGTGAAGCGACGGCGCTCGTCGATCTGCGCGTAGGCGTCCATCAGCTCGGCCCGCTGCGCCGCGAGCTGCCCGGTCATCCGGTTGAACGCGCGCGACAGCCCGGCGATCTCGTCTTCGCTACGCACCTCGGGCACCCGCACGCCAAGATCGCCCGCGCGCACGCGCTCGGCGGCGTGGATCAGCCGGCCGACCGGACGGGCGATCTGGTTCGCCAGCACGAGCCCGGTCAGAACGGCGGCGAACAGCACCAGCAGCGCCACGAGCGCGAAGATGACGGCGAAGGTCACCTCGAGCTTGGTGCGGTTATTGTCCAGCCGATGGTAATCCGCCACCAGCCGCTCGGTATTCTCGACGGCGCGGATGATCTCGGTATCCACGGGGCGGTCCACCATCAGCATCAGTTCGGGCGTGGACCCGAGCTTCACCACGGCGCGAACGTGGTTGTCAGTACCGCCGCCGATCACGGCCACCTCGCCCCGCCGGGCCGGCTCGATCTGCTCGTCCGTGGGAAGGTCGACGAAATTGCCTGGCAGCACGCCGGAAGAGACGATGATCTCGTGGGTGTAAGGGTCGTATATCACTGCCTGAATCAGGCCGTGGAACGTGGTCTCCTGATCCAGCACCTGCTGGAACAACTCCGGGCGGTTGGCGAACAGCGCACCAGCACGGTTCAGCGTAATCGCGACGCCGAGCGCGTCGGCTTTGATATTATTGCGATGTTCCTCGAGCGAGGCCTGTGCGGAGGTGACGCTGGAGTCGAGCGCCGCCTTGATGCGATCATCGAACCAGGTCTGGATGCCGAGATTGAAGAAGGCCACCGCGAAGATCGCGACCACAATCGAAGGCGTGACCGCCACCACGCCGAACATCAGAACCAGCCGCACGTGCAAGCGCGAACCGGCCGATCCACGCCGCCGTTCCACCCAGACGCGCGTGAGGCGTCCGGCCAGCACGGCACCGAGCAAGAGCAGCACGGCCGCACTGGCAAAGATCGAGGCGAACACGACGTTCGGCCGCAGCGTGATCGGCGCGCCGCCCGACAGGATGATGAAGGTCACGATCGCCAGCACCAGCGCGATCGCCGCGAGCAGCAGCGTCACCACCTTGCCGAGCAGGATGTCCATCGCCCGCCCGAGCTTCGAGCGCCGGGCGGGCGCCGGATATTGCAGCGAGTCTGGTGCGACGTTGGTGTCCACGGTCAGCCGATGCCGCGCACGACCGCGATGTCGAGGTCGCGGATCTTTTTCCGCAGAGTGTTACGGTTCAAGCCGAGCATAGCAGCCGCCTTGATCTGGTTGCCCCGTGTCGCCGAGAGCGTCATCTGGATGAGCGGACGCTCCACCTCGGCGATCACCTTATCATAGATGTCGCGCATTTGCGTCGCTTCACCGCCGGCCGCCAAGAAGCGCTTGATGTGCCGTTCAACGGCGGCGGCCAGCGGCTCGGAGCCGGCCGCAGCGGGGATAATCACCTCGTTCC
>CAJCHR010000033.1 GCA_903970225.1 Actinobacteria bacterium 21-64-8
CCGATCAACGCGGTCGAGTTCCTGTTCCCGCACTACTTCCTGCTGCCGTACTTCAGCTCGATGTCGGCCTATCGCATCCGTCCGCTCGGCCCGGAAAGCTGCTTCTTCGAGCTGTGGTCGCTGACCTTCTTCCCCGAGGGCGAGGAGCCCGACCCGGTGATGGAGCCGATCATCCTGCCTTACGACAGCCCCGATTTCCCGCCGATCCCGCGGCAAGATTATGCCAACATCCCGATCCAGCAGAAGGGCGTCCACGCCAAGGGCTTCGAATACATGCGCCTGGCGCACAACGTCGAAGGCCTGATCAGCAATTACCAGCGGATCATCGACGGCTACCTCGCCGGTGTTCCCGCCGAAAAGCTGGCGCTCGCCAACAATCTGCTCGGCGGCAACTTCGACGGCAAGATCCACGATCTCGAGTTCTGATCGTCCGCTTCATCGCATTGCGTGATGTGGGAGCCCCGGGCGAAAGTCCGGGGCTCTCTGCTTGGCGGCCTCGCCGTTTTGCAGGCACCGGCGGCGCCGGGCGAACTCTCGTCCGTGGCAGGTACTGACGCCAGCGCATGAACATGGTCGCTTATGTGGTGGCCGCCGCCGCCGAGATCGGCGGATGTTTCGCCTTCTGGGCATGGCTCAGACTGGGCAAGTCGGTCTGGTGGCTGGTACCGGGCATGCTGTCCCTTGCCGTGTTCGCTTATGCGCTCACCTTCGTCGACAGCGCGGCGTCCGGCCGCACGTATGCGGCTTATGGCGGCGTCTACGTCGCCGCGGCGGTGGCATGGCTTTGGCTGTCGGAGGGCGTTCCTCCGAACGTTTATGACATCGTGGGCGCCGGGGTCTGCATTCTCGGCACGGCGATCATCCTCCTGGGTCAGAGGGCTGTCTAACGTCCGGACCCGCTGATCTGCTTTTGACCCAAACCCTCCCCGTTTTTCCGGGAAGGATCGGTCATCACCCCAGCGCCGCCTGCGCCGCCGCCAGTCGCGCGATCGGCACGCGGAACGGCGAGGCGCTGACGTAATCGAGCCCGACTTTCTCACAGAACGCGATCGACGCCGGATCGCCGCCATGCTCTCCGCAGATGCCCAGCTTGATGTCGGGCCGCGTCGCCCTGCCGCGCTCTGCCGCGAGCGTCACCAGTTGCCCCACCCCCTCGATGTCGAGGCTGACGAACGGATCGCGCGGGTAGATGCCCTTCTCGACATAGGGCCCAAGGAACCGCGACGCATCGTCGCGGCTGACGCCCAGCGTGGTCTGCGTGAGATCGTTGGTGCCGAACGAGAAGAACCGCGCTTCCTCGGCGATCTCGCCGGCCATCAGCGCCGCGCGCGGAAGCTCGATCATCGTGCCGACGAGGAAATCGAGCGTGCGGCCCTTCTCCTCGAACACTTGCGCGGCGACCCGCTCGATCAGCGCACGCAGGATCTGCAGCTCACGCCGGGTCGCGACGAGCGGCACCATCACTTCGGGTACCGGGGCGGCGCCCGATGCTTCGGCAACATCGCAGGCCGCCTCGAAGATCGCGCGCGCCTGCATTTCGTAGATCTCGGGGTAGGTGATGCCCAGCCGGCAGCCGCGGTGGCCAAGCATCGGGTTCGCCTCGTGCAGTTCGTCGGCGCGGCGCTTCAATGTGTCGACGCCGATGCCGATCGTCTCGCTGAGTTCGACAAAGTCCGCATCGCCCTGCGGCAGGAATTCATGCAGCGGCGGATCGAGCAGGCGGATCGTCACAGGCAGGCCCGCCATCTCCTGGAAGATCAGGTGGAAGTCATCGCGCTGCTCGGGCAGCAGCTTTTCGAGCGCCGCGCGGCGCCCGGCCTCGTCCTCGGCCAGGATCATCTGGCGCACCGCACTGATCCGGCTCGCGTCGAAGAACATGTGCTCGGTGCGGCACAGCCCGACGCCCTCGGCGCCGAACTGGCGCGCCATCTTGCAGTCGGCGGGTGTCTCGGCGTTGGCACGCACTTTCATCCGGCGGTGCTTGTCCGCCCAGGACATCAATGTCGCGAAATCCCCCGAGAGCTTCGGCTCGATCGTCGGCACCAGGCCCGCCATGATCTCGCCGCTCGCGCCGTCGAGCGTGATCACGTCGCCCTCGGCCAGCTCGCGCTTGCCGACGCGCAACGTGCGCGTCTTCATGTCGATCGACAGCGCCGAGCAGCCCGAGACGCACGGCCGCCCCATGCCGCGCGCGACCACCGCCGCGTGGCTGGTCATGCCGCCGCGCGCGGTCAGGATGCCCTTCGCGGCGTGCATGCCGTGGATATCCTCCGGGGAGGTTTCGACGCGCACCAGGATCACGCTTTCGCCCAGCTCCGCGCGCTTTTCCGCAGTGTCGGCATCGAGCACGATCGTGCCCGATGCCGCGCCCGGCGAGGCGGGAAGCCCCTTGCCCAGATGATCGCGCTGCGCCTTGGGGTCGAGCGTCGGGTGAAGCAACTGGTCGAGCGCCATCGGATCGATGCGCAGGATCGCGGTCTGCTCGTCGATCAGGCCTTCCTCGACCATGTCGACCGCCATCTTCAGCGCTGCCTTGGCGGTGCGCTTGCCGCTGCGGGTCTGCAGCATGAACAGCTTGTTCTCCTGAACGGTGAACTCGATGTCCTGCATGTCGGTGTAGTGCTGCTCGAGCAGCTCGAACACCGCGGCGAGCTCGCCGTAGGCGCCGGGCATCGACTCTTCCATCGACGCCTGCTTGGCCCCGGCCCGTTCACGCGAGGCCTTGGTCAGGTACTGCGGCGTGCGGATGCCGGCGACCACGTCCTCGCCTTGCGCGTTGACCAGCCACTCGCCGTAATAGGCCTTCTCGCCGGTCGACGGATCGCGCGTGAACGCGACGCCGGTGGCCGAGGTGTCGCCCATGTTGCCGAACACCATCGCCTGCACGTTGACCGCGGTGCCCCAGTCGCCCGGAATGTCGTTGAGCCGGCGGTAGACCTTGGCGCGGTCCGAATCCCAGCTGTCGAACACCGCCGCGATCGCGCCCCACAGCTGCTCGTGCACGTCCTGCGGGAAGGGCCGGCCCAGCTCCTCGGCGACGATCGCCTTGTACTGCGCGACGATGCCGCGCCAGTCGTCGGCAGTCAGCTCGACGTCGCTGTGGAAGCCGTTGTCTTCCTTCACGATTTCGAGCGCTTCCTCGAACGCATGGTGATCGAGCCCCAGCACCACGTCCGAATACATCTGAACGAACCGGCGATACGAATCCCACGCGAACCGCTCGTCGCCCGCGGTCTTCGCGAGGCCCTCGACGGTCTCGTCGTTGAGCCCAAGGTTGAGCACGGTGTCCATCATGCCCGGCATCGAGACTCGCGCGCCCGAGCGGACCGAGACCAACAGCGGATCGGCCGCATCGCCGAACGATTTGCCGACGGCCTGCTCGATATGCGTCAGCGCGACCGCGACATCCGCGCGCAGCTTGTCGGAGAAATCCGATCCGCCCGCGAGATAGTCGACGCACTCTTCGGTGGTGATGGTGAAGCCCGGGGGCACCGGCAGGCCGATCCCGGCCATCTCTGCCAGGTTCGCGCCCTTGCCGCCGACGATGACCTTGTCGCGCGCGCGCGGATCCTCGTGTCTGATCCCTCCGCCGAAGGTATAGACCTGGGTCCTGGAGGCGGTCTTCGAAGCAAGCGCGGTGGCCATGATAGTGACACCCTTTGTTTTGGCCAACCCCACTAGGTATGGATCGGCGAGCCTACGATAGACGAAAACCTGTCCGGCCCAACCCCGGCATCAGCCCTCGATTCTCGAAAAATCCGCTACGTTGTGCACTGCAGCACGAAAACGATCAAGCAGCGCGAGCCGGCCCGAGCGTTTCGCGGGATCGCTATCGTTTACAGTCACTTGATCGAAGAACGCATCGATCGGCGCGCGCAAGGTCGCCAGCGCCGCCATCGCCCCGGCAAATTCTTCGGCGGCGACGGCGGCAGAGGCTTGCGGCACCGCAACATCAAGCGCGGCGGTCAGCGCCTGCTCGGCGGGTTCGAGCGCATGGGTCGCTTCCGAAGCTTGCTCCGCCTGCGCTTCGTAGCCCTCCTTCTTGAGGATGTTCGCCGCACGCTTGTACCCGGCGAGCAGGTTCGCCCCATCCTCGGTCGCCACGAACGCCTGCAACGCATGCACACGCGCGAGCAGCCGGACGAGATCGTCCTCGCCCCCGAGCGCGAACACCGCGTCGATCAGGTCGTGGCGGACACCAGCTTCGCGCTGCTGGACTTTGAGGCGGTCAGAAAGAAAATCGAGCACGCGATCTTCGAAGCCAATCACTTGATCCACATAAATCGTTCTCTCCAAACTTTTTAAGAGATCGCTTGGGGATAGGCCAAAAAACAACTTCGAAGGATCGAATGGGTTTGGCTCACCCATTACCGTGATAGGCGTCATTAACTTGAGACCCTCACCGATGTATGCTTGAAGATCCCGATCAGAAAATATTTTCCAACGAAGTGGATAGCCGCTGAGCGGTAACCTCACCGATCCGCTGATCAAGATAACGAGGATCCCAAGAGATGCGCGACGAATTGCAAATGGATCTCGTGAGCCCGTTGGAAACTCGCCAATTGCCGCAAAGCTAAGTAACGTATCCAGCTTGTCCGCCAGCGCCAGCGCTACCGTCACGGGTGCGGTCGGCACGTCGTCGCCTTGCCCGACCGGCTTGTAGTGATCGCGGATCGCATCGGCGACTTCCACCGGAAGCCCCTCGGCGCGGGCGTAGTAGCCGCCCATCAGGCCCTGGAGCTCGGGGAACTCGCCGACCATCTCGGTGACCAGATCGGCCTTGCACAACAGCGCGGCCTGCTCGGCAAGGTCGGCGAGTTGCGCGCGATCCCGTTCCTCCCCCCCCGGGGGAGGGGGACCATCCGCAGGATGGTGGAGGGGCACGGGCGGGGTCACCGGATCTAACGCGGGTGCATCGGATTCGGCGCGCGCCGTCGAGGCCGATTGACCCCGCACATGCCCCTCCACCAGCTGCGCTGGTCCCCCTCCCCGTTCCGGGGAGGAACCCACGATCCCCTGTTCCACCAGCCAGCGCGCCAGCTTCGCCACGCGCTCCACCTTGTCGGCGACGGTGCCCAGCTTCTCGTGGAACGTGATCCGCGAGAGTTTCTTCGCGTGCTCTTCGAGCGAAACCTTGCGGTCCTGCTCCCAGAAGAAGCGCGCATCGGACAACCTTGCGGCCAGCACCTTGCGGTTGCCCGCGACGATCCCCGCGCCGCCGTCGGTCGCGGAGATGTTGGCGGTGCAGACGAACGCGTTGGCGAGCGCGCCATCCGCATCCTCGCACACGAAATACTTCTGGTTGGTCCGCGCGGTCAGCTGGATGACCTCGGGGGGCACCTCCAGGAACGCCGCGTCGAAGCGGCCGAGCAGCGGCACCGGCCATTCGGTCAGGCCCGCGTTCTCGATCACCAGCCCCGCGTCCTCGACCAGCGTCAGCCCGGCCTCGGCGGCGGCAGCGCGCGCGCCGTCGCGCACCAGCGCCTCGCGCTCGGCGTGATCGACGATCACGTGGCACGCGCGCAGCTTGTCGGCATAGTCGTGCGCGCCGCCGATGGTGATTTCGTGGGGGTGGTGGAAGCGGTGGCCGAGCGTCGCGTAACCCGAGCGGATCGCACCGACTTCGCAGTCGACCAGGTCTTCGCCGAGGATCGCGACGATGCCCGACAGCGGCCGCACCCAGCGCAGGCTCTCGGTGCTGATCGAGGCCGCGCCCCAGCGCATCGACTTGGGCCACGGAAACGCGCGGCAGATCGCCGGGATCGCCTCGGCCAGCACTTGCGCGGTGGCGCGACCGGGCTTCTCGGTGATCGCGAACCACACGCCGTCGCGCTCGGTAAGCTGGTCCTGCGTCAGACCGGTCTTGCGCAGGAACCCGCCCAGCGCCTGTTCGGGCGCGGAGGTGCGCGGGCCTTTGACCTCCTCGCGCAGCGGCTCGGTGGCTTCGGGCAAGTCCGCCGCGATCAGCGCAAGGCGCCGCGGCGTCGACCAGACGGTGATCGCGCCGGGGGTGATGCCCGCGGCGGCAAGCTGCTCGCGGAAGAGCTTTTCGAGGCTCGCCCGCGCGCCGGCCTGCATCCGCGCGGGAATTTCCTGCGAGCGCAGTTCGAGAAGGAAATCAGGCACGCGTTCCTCCCCGGCACGGGGAGGGGGACCACCGCAGGTGGTGGAGGGGCACGCGCGGGGTCACCCGATCTGGCGAGAGCAGAGCGGCTGCGGTGCGCGCAATCGAGTCTCGAAGACCCCGCACGTGCCCCTCCACCATGCTGCGCATGGTCCCCCTCCCCCGGTGAGGGAGGAACTGGAACGTCCCCATCATACCGTCCACCCCGGCACCAGTTCGGCCCAGCGCGCCGCGTTCTTTTCGATCCACGACACGCACGACCCCTTCGTCAGATCGCGCACGCGGCCGATGTAGCTCGCGCGCTCCTGCACGCTGATCACGCCGCGCGCCTGGAGCAGGTTGAACAAGTGGCTCGCCTCGATCGCCTGGTCATACGCGGCGAGCGGGATCGCGGCGTCTATGCAGCGCCGGCACTCGGCCTCGGCGCTGCGGAAGCCGGCGAACAGCTGGTCGGTGTCGGCGATCTCGAAGTTGTACTTCGATTGCTCGATCTCGTTCTCGAGGAACACGTCGCCGTAGCTGACGCCCGCATCGTTGAACCTGAGGTCATAGACCCGGTCGACGCCCTGGATGTACATCGCCAGCCGCTCGAGCCCGTACGTCAGCTCGCCCGAGACCGGCTTGCAGTCGAACCCGCCGACTTGCTGGAAATAGGTGAACTGCGTCACCTCCATGCCGTCGCACCAGACTTCCCAGCCCAGCCCCCAGGCGCCCAGCGTCGGGCTTTCCCAGTCGTCCTCGACGAAGCGGATGTCGTGCGCGAGCGGATCGACGCCGATCGCCGCAAGGCTCTGCAGATAGAGCTCCTGCAGGTTCTCGGGGTTGGGCTTGAGGATCACCTGGTACTGGTAATAGTGCTGCAGCCGGTTGGGGTTCTCGCCGTAGCGCCCGTCGGTGGGCCGGCGCGAGGGCTGGACATAGGCGGCTTTCCACGGCTCGGGGCCGAGCGAGCGCAGCGTCGTCGCCGGGTGGAACGTGCCCGCGCCGACGCGCATGTCGTAAGGCTGGAGGATCACGCAGCCTTGCGCGCTCCAGAACGCGTGGATGGTCAGGATCATGTCCTGGAAGGAAAGGGGCTGTGTGGCCATAGCCGCCCCCGTTAGGCGGTGGGCCGCCGAAGGGTCAACAGGTGACGGCGCGCGGAGGGACGCTATAGGGCGGCGATGATGCGGTTTCGTCCTGTAGCCTTACGCCTTGCCGCCACGCTGTTCGCGGCGTTGCTGGTGGCCGCCTGCGCGTCCGCCGAGCAGCCCGCGAACCCCGCACTGTGGCGCATCGATGGACCGGATGGGCAGCACGGCTGGCTGTTCGGGACGATCCATGCGCTCGAGAAGCCGGCGAAATGGCGGACCGCGCAGGTCGATTCCGCGCTGAGCGGCTCGGACCGGATCGTGGTCGAGATCGCCAATCTTGCGGATGGCGCGGCGGTGCAGCAGATCTTCACCCGGCTGGCGACCACGCCGGGCGAGCCGCCGCTATCGGCGCGGCTACCGGCGGACGAGCGCGGCAAGCTCGCACGTGCGCTCACCAAGGCGAAGATGAAGGACGGCGACTTCGGCGATGTCGAGACCTGGGCCGCGGCGATGATGCTCGCGCGGGCCGACATGCCGGGCGCCGAGAACGGCATCGACCGCGCGGTGATCGCCGCTGCGGGCGACCGCCCGGTAGAGGAACTCGAAGGCGCCGAGGCCCAGCTCGCGATCTTCGATCGGCTGTCCGAGCCCGACCAGCGCGCGCTGCTCAAGGCCGTGGTCGATGACGAGAGCGCGCTTGGCAGCGATGGGAGTCCGGACCTCGCCGAAGCCTGGCGCAAGGGCGATCTGGCGACGATCGCCAAGGAGACGCAAGGCGGCCTGCTCGCCGTTCCGGGCCTGCGCGCGGCGCTGTTCACCGGCCGCAACCGCGCCTGGACCGCGCAGATCGCGGCGATGCTCGTCCGGGGCAAGCACCCGTTCGTGGCGGTGGG
>CAJCHR010000034.1 GCA_903970225.1 Actinobacteria bacterium 21-64-8
TCGGCATAGGCGAGCGCGGCACAGGCGCAGATCGCGCCGGCAATCGCGAACGAGAGCAACACCGCCGGCCCCGCCCGGTCCGCGCCCACGCCGATCAGGGTCAGGATGCCCGTGCCGACGATCGAACCGACACCGAGCGCGATCAGGTGCGGCCACGACAACGTCGCCGCCATCCGCTCGCCATGCGGCTCTTGTCCAATGGGCTTGCGGCGGAGCCATGATGTCATGGCATCTGCATTAGAGCATCACTCGCCGAAATGCGAAGTGGCGAAGTCGGTCGCACCCTCAATCGAACAGATCGGGTTCTTCGCGGGAGATCAGGTCGAAGTAGGGCTGGAAGCTGCCATCGCCATACCGCCCGCCGACCTGCTGCGCGGTGTGCCTGGCGACATCGTGAGGCACCGGCCTGGTCTGGCCCGCGGCATCGGCGAGCAGCTGTGCCTGGCAGGCGTTCTCCAGCGCGATGTAACGCCACACCGCGGTTTCGACCGACCCGCCGACGGTCAGTATCCCGTGGTTCTGCAGGATGATCGCCTTGCGCGGACCGA
Source organism: Actinobacteria bacterium 21-64-8 (assembly GCA_903970225.1). Classification (GTDB taxonomy): domain Bacteria; phylum Pseudomonadota; class Alphaproteobacteria; order Sphingomonadales; family Sphingomonadaceae; genus Novosphingobium. The sequence continues at coordinate 549 of CAJCHR010000034.1, forward strand.
GCGCCTCGGCGATCCGGTCGCCCTCGCTGGTGTCGAGCACGACGCCGGAGAAATGCTCGAAGACCGCATGATCCTCGTAGAACCCGCAACTGTCCTGCGTCAGCGGATCGAGCAACTTGCCCAACGCCGAAAACGCCTTGCCGTAGATCGAATGCGAATGCGCGGCGGCTTCCACGTCGGGCCGGGCGATGTGCAGGCGCGAGTGGATCGCGAACGCCGCGCGGTTGAGCGTCTTCACTTCACCGTGCTCGAGGATTTCGCCCTCGTGATTGACGAGCAGCAAGTCGGACACGCGGATGTGACCGAAATAGACCCCCGCCGGGTTGAGCCAGAAGTGATCGCTGTGCTCGGGATCGCGCACGGTGATGTGGCCCGCGCCGCCGAAGTCGTAGCCGAAGCGGCCGAACAGCCGGAACGAGGCCGCGAGCCTCTGCTTGCGGTAAAGCCGCTCGAGCGCGATCGTCGGCTGCGGCGGTCGCGGCTGGCCCCATTCGCTCCGCAGCGTGGGCAGCGCCTTGGGCGGCAACTGGCGGATCGGGGCCAGCTTTGCGCGATCCTGCGCCAGGGTCAGGGTCATCGTCAGTATCCTTTTTTCGGATCGACCGTGGAGCGCGCTGTCTCGTATCGCCCGAATGGACAGGTATTATAGTCGGCGTCGAACCGGCTGGCGATCACGAACGTCACCGGATCAAATCCCGAAGGCCGCTCGGCCTGCGGCGGTGAGAGAGGATGGTGTCGTCTGCGGACTATGGATCCGGCTGCACAGCACATCGCGGTGGTGCCGTTCGAGCGGGTTGTTGCGGCTGAGGCCGGGATTGCCGGTCAATCGAGCCCGAATCCAAATGCATTCCGTCGGGCTTGGGTGCCCATTCGACAGGCGCTCGCGCACCGACGGCATGGTCCGCCGGCGTCGGCGTCTCGCCGAACACCACCTCGTGGCTGACGGTCGCGCGCATGCCCGGGTGATCCCACGCAGGCTCGATGGTGATGCCGGGACTGTCCGCCGCGACCAGGAACGTGCCGACCCGCGGTTCGGCTTCGTCGGTCCTGGCCCAGACGCCGAACCAGCTGAGTTCTCCCGCCAGAACCTGCGTGGAAGACGGTATTGCCCGCCAGAACAATGCAATTTTTCTGGTGGCGCTGATAATGCCTGCTCATACGCCGCGCCATCGATCAGCCGACTGGCGGCGCGACGAGGGCATTTCGACGCCTTGCGGCCGGTCCCTCGCTCATCCAAGGGAAGCCGATATTCGCCGCCGCGCAAGCCAGAAGGAGCTTCCATGCCGTATCTGATCGCAGACGAACTGCCGAAGGAAACCGCGGGCAAGCGCTTCCGTGCCGCGCTGGCGAGACCGGGCATCTATCAGCTTCCAGGCACGCATAACGGGCAGGCGGCCATCCAGGCGAAGCAGGCCGGCTTCACGGGCCTCTATCTCTCCGGCGCGGCGATGACCGCATCGATGGGCTTGCCAGACCTGGGCATCATCACGGTCGACGAGGTTGCGTTCTTCATCCGCCAGATCGTGCGCTCGTCGGGCCTGCCGCTGCTGGTCGACGGCGACACCGGCTACGGCGAGGCGCTCAACGTCATGCACATGGTCCGCACGTTCGAGGATGCGGGCGCGGGCGCGGTTCATCTCGAGGACCAGATCCTGCCCAAGAAATGCGGGCACCTCAATGGCAAGAACCTGGTCTCGCCTCAGGACATGGCCGCCAAGGTCGCCGCCGCGAAGAAGGCCAGCCGCGACATCGTCATCGTCGCGCGCACCGACGCGGCCGCCGTCGAGGGCTATGACGCGGCCGTCGCGAGGGCGAAGCTCTATATCGAGGCAGGTGCCGACGCGATCTTCCCCGAAGCGCTGATCACCCGCGACATGTTCGCCAGATTCGCCGCCGATGTGCCCGGCGTGCCGCTGCTCGCCAACATGACCGAATTCGGCAAGACGCCGTTCTACACCGCGAGCGAGTTCGAGGCGCTGGGCTACAAGATGGTCATCTGGCCGGTCTCGTCGCTGCGAGTCGCGAACAAGGCGCAGGCCGAGCTTTACGCCGCGATCCGGCGCGACGGCGGCACGCACAACCAGATCGATCGCATGCAGACGCGCCAGGAGCTCTACGACACGATCGGGCTGCACGAATTCGAGGAACTGGATGCGTCGATCGTGAAGACGATCGTGCCCGAGGGAATCCCGCAGATTTGAGGCCCCTGACGGCGCGAGAGGTCGCGGCGATTAACCCCGGCACATAGCACCTTGACGAGAACTCGACTCTCCAAGGGAACGGAAGCGGTGCCGTTTCGGGGCCGAACATGCGTGATCGGCGGCGGCCGTTACCGCCTATCACTCTGATTTTCATGATCTAATTTTCTCTCCCCGGTGGACCGTCATCATAATGACGCAGAATCCACTACCTTGACACCGACCCCGTTGACTCCGCGCAGTGCCGGTCCGATGTTGCACTGCATTGGACGATGACGACCAACTTCGGTCGCGCGCTCCGAAGGGTCAATTCGGAGCTGCAGGCCTCCTCGCCAGCGAGAGCTTGGATAGCTACTCGCTGAGTGAACTCGATAAGCGCGTGTCGCTGCTCGAAGCCGAAATCGATCGCGTCGCGTCGCACCGAAGCAAAGCGGCCGCGCATATGACCGCAGCGGCCGCCCTGTTCGGGAAGCCTGCGTGACCGCGGGCGCCATTCTCGAAATCCCGTTCCTCTCACCCCATATGGGTTTCGTTAACCATACGGGCATACGCTCCCTCCCTATCGAAGCGTTTTCCTCTCAGGTGAAAGACCGCTAGATGCCAAGTTTCGCTCAGAGCCTTGAAAAAACCCTTCACGCCGCGCTGTCCCAGGCGTCCGAACGCAGCCACGAATACGCGACGCTCGAGCATCTGCTGCTCGCGCTGATCGACGACTCGGACGCGGCGCAGGTAATGCAGGCATGCGGTGTCGATCTCGGTGATCTCGGTGAGGTGGTGCGCCAGTACCTCGATCAGGAATACCAGTCGCTCAAGAGCGAGGACAAGGGCGATCCGGCGCCGACCGCGGGGTTCCAGCGCGTGATCCAGCGCGCGATCCTCCATGTCCAGTCCTCGGGCAAGGACACCGTCACCGGCGCCAACGTGCTGGTCGCGCTGTTCTCCGAGCGGGACAGCTACGCGGTCTACTTCCTCCAGCAGCAGGACATGAGCCGGCTCGATGCGGTGAGCTACATCAGCCACGGCATCGGCAAGGGCGGCCGGCGGATCGAGGACCGCTCGACCAAGAGCAGCAGCAAGGAAACCGAAGCGCCGCAGCCCGAGGAGAAGAGCGAGAGCAAGAGCAGCAGCAAGAAGGATTCCGCGCTCGATCAGTTCACCGTCAACCTCAACGACAAGGCGCTGTCGGGCAAGATCGATCCACTGATCGGCCGAGGCCCCGAGGTCGATCGCACGATCCAGATCCTGTGCCGCCGGTCGAAGAACAACCCGCTCTACGTGGGCGATCCGGGCGTGGGCAAGACCGCGATCGCCGAAGGTCTTGCGCGCAAGATCGTCGAGGGCGACGTGCCGGAAGTGCTGACCGAAGCGGTGATCTACTCGCTCGACATGGGCAGCCTGCTGGCGGGCACGCGCTATCGCGGTGACTTCGAGGAGCGGCTGAAGCAGGTCGTCTCCGAACTCGAGAAGATGCCGCACGCGGTGCTGTTCATCGACGAGATCCACACCGTGATCGGTGCGGGCGCCACGTCGGGCGGCGCGATGGACGCGTCGAACCTCCTGAAGCCGGCGCTGTCGGGCGGGACGATCCGCTGCATCGGGTCGACCACTTACAAGGAGTTCCGCAACCACTTCGAAAAGGACCGCGCGCTGCTGCGCCGGTTCCAGAAGATCGACGTCAACGAGCCTTCGATCGAGGACACGATCAAGATCCTTCGGGGCCTTCGCACCGCGTTCGAGGACCATCACAAGGTCAAGTATACCCCTGATGCGATCAAGACCGCGGTCGAGCTGTCGGCGCGCTACATCAATGACCGCAAGCTGCCCGACAAGGCGATCGACGTGATCGACGAAGTCGGCGCGATGCAGATGCTCGTGCCCCCCAGCCGCCGCAAGCGCACGATCACCAGCCGCGAGATCGAGCAAGTGATCGCGACGATGGCGCGCATCCCGCCCAAGTCGGTCAGCTCGGACGACAAGAAGGTGCTCGAATATCTCGAGCGCGATCTCAAGCAGGTGGTGTTCGGCCAGGACAAGGCGATCCATCTGCTGTCGACCGCGATGAAGCTCAG
>CAJCHR010000035.1 GCA_903970225.1 Actinobacteria bacterium 21-64-8
CGCGTTCGGCGAGGACACGCAGCGCGGCTACGACCAGTACGCGTTCTTCGGCTCGGTCGATTTCGACATCCTGCCGAACCTGACGCTGACCGCCGGTACGCGGTACTATCACTACAGCGAGTTCGAGACGGGCTCGCAGTACCAGACGTCGGGCGGCGGCTGCTATGCGGTGCTCGTCTGCACCGGCGGCGGCGGCGGCGACATCAACATCGACGCCAAGGGCGATCACGTGATCTACCACGGCTTCAAGAGCCGTGCGTCGCTGACTTGGCACCCGACCCCGTACACCACGCTTTACGGCACGTTCAGCCAGGGCTTCCGTCCGGGCGGCTTCAACCGTACCGACAAGCTGATCCTGCCCGACGTCAACGGAACCGCGCAGTACCTGCGTCCGAACGGCTACAAGCCGGACACGCTCACCAACTGGGAAATCGGCGTCAAGACCGACCTGCTCGACCACAAGGTCCAGCTGAACGTCTCGGGCTATTACATGGTCTGGGAGAACGTCCAGATCAACTTCTTCAACCCGGCGGGCGGCTTCGGCAACACCGCGTTCAACACCAACGGTGCCAACTTCCACGTCAAGGGCGTCGAGGTCCAGCTTTCGGCACGGCCGATCGAAGGGCTCAGCGTCCAGGGCGGCTTCACCTACAACGACAGCAAGCAGGTCACCTCGCCGTGCCTGATCTCGAACGTCACGGGCTCGACGTCGTTCGGGAACTGCATCACCAACTACTACAAGGGCGCCGTGGTCCAGACCGTCCAGGCGCCGTTCGGCAGCCTGGGTTCCTCCCTGCCGTTCTCTCCGCACGTCCAGGCCGACGTGCGCGTGCGCTACGACTGGCAGGGACCGTCCGAGCTCAAGTTCTGGGTGGCCGGCGGTGCGACGTACACCGGCGCGACTTACAACGAGCCGTCGACCTATCCCTCGGGCGACGGCATCTCGGCCGCCGCGGGCACGTTCCCGGGAACGACGCTGCTGCGCTATCGCATGAAGGGCTATGCCCTGCTCGACGCGCAGATCGGCATCAAGAAGGACGCCTGGAGCGCGTCGATCTTCGGCGAGAACCTGGCAAACAGCAACGCCAGCAACTTCACCGGCTCGGTGCAGTTCATCAAGTCCGAAGTGGTGGTGCGGCCAACGACGTACGGCGTCAAAGTGACGTACGATTTCTGATCAGGCGAATACCCGGGTTCGGTCCACGCGGACCGAACCTGCTGGACTGTAGCGGGCGGCCTCTGCACGATGTCGCCCGCACCCTCTCCAGCCCTTGATCGAACCATGAACACGCAAACTGCCGTCGTCCCGCTCGAACAGCGCATCGCCGCGCTGCGCCGCGAGGTGGCCCAGGGCCGCCACGGTGAAGCGCTGGCGCGGCTCGGTCCGGCGCTCGCCGAATACCCGCAGAACCGCGACCTGCTGCTGCTCGCGGCGATCTGCCAGCGGCACCTCGGGCGGATCGACGCGGCGCTGGCAACGCTCGACACGCTGGCGCAGTTGCAGCCCGGCTTCAGCCTGCTGCACGAGGAGCGCGGACTGTGCCACGTCGTGCGCAAGGACGCGCCCGCCGCGATCGGCGCGCTGCTGCAAGCGGTGAACATCAATCCGGCGCTGCCGATGAGCTGGCGGATGCTCGAAGGTGTCTACCGCCTCACCGGCGATACCGATAACGCGGCTCGGGCCGCCGGCCAGCGTGAGGCGCTGGCGGCGCTGCCCCCGCCGGTGGTCACCGCGACATCGCTGTTTTCCGATGGCGATATCGGACCGGCGGAGCAGATCGTCCGCGCGTTCCTGCTCCAGCACGGCGATCACCCCGAGGCGATGCGCCTGCTCGCCAAGATCGGCATGGTGCACAATGTGATGGACGATGCCGAGACGCTGCTGGCCGGCGTCATGGCGATCGCGCCCGATCATGTGCCGGCGCGCTACGATTATGCCAGCTGCCTCGTCTCGCGTCACAAGTATGCGCAGGCGCGCGAGCAGCTTGCGATCCTGCTCGCGATCGATCCGCGCCATCCGGACTACCGTTCGCTCGAAGCCACCGCCGTCGTCGGACTTGGCGACCACATGCGCGCGATCGAACTCTACCGCGACCTGCTCGCCGACGCGCCCGGTTCGCCAGACCTGCATCTGTGGCTGGGCCACGCGCTCAAGACGATCGGCGAGTTGCCCGAAGCGATCGAATCCTATCGCGCCTCGGCCTTGGCACGCCCGGACTTCGGCGATGCCTACTGGAGCCTCGCGAACCTCAAGCGCTACCGGTTCGAGGATGCGGAGATCGCCCGGATGCAGGCGGAGGAAGCGGGTGACCGCATCATGCCAACCGACCGGATCCACTTGTGCTTCGCTCTGGGCAAGGCTTTCGAGGATCGCGGCGAATTCGCCGAGTCCTGGCGCTATTACGAGCAGGGGAACGCGCTCCAGCGGGCCGAGAGCCGCTACGATCCCGCCGTGTTCGAGACCAACACGCGGCTTCAGAAGGCGGTCTGCACGCCCGCGTTCTTCGCCGCGCGTGAGAATTGGGGCGTCCCCGATCGCGATCCGATCTTCGTCGTCGGCCTGCCGCGCTCGGGCTCGACCCTGCTCGAGCAGATCCTCGCCTCGCACAGCCAGGTCGAAGGTACGCACGAACTGGCCGACATCCAGCGCGTGGTCCACGAACTGCAGGGCCGCGAGCACGATTTCATTAACCCGCGCTATCCGGGCGTGCTGGCGGGCCTGACCCCGACCGACTTCGCCGCAATGGGCCAGCGCTACATCGACGACACGCGCGCCTTCCGCACGGACCGCCCGTTCTTCATCGACAAGATGCCCAACAACTTCCGCCACATCGGCCTGATCAAGCTGATGCTGCCCAATGCGAGGATCATCGACGCGCGGCGCGATCCGATGTCGTGCTGCTTCTCGAACCTCAAGCAGCTTTACGCGAACGGGCAGGAATTCGCGTACGGCGTCGAGGACATCGCGCGGTATTATCGCACTTATCTGGACCTGATGGAGCACTGGGACGCCGCTATGCCGGGCACTGTCCTGCGCGTGCAGCACGAGGACGTCGTCGATGATATCGAGGGCAGCGTGCGCCGCATCCTCGATTTCTGCGACCTGCCGTTCGAGCAGGCCTGCGTCGACTTCCACGCCACCAAGCGCAGCGTGCGCACGCCGAGCTCGGAGCAGGTCCGCCAGCCGATCTTCCGTGACGGGCTCGACCAGTGGCGCAATTACGAGCCGTGGCTCGGCCCGCTGCACGCAGCGCTCGGAGATGCGCTCGACCGCTACCGCACGTAGGACACATCCGCTCAGGGGGGCTCGATACCATGGACGCGAAACCGCACGTCACGCTCGACAAGACCCTGAACGCCTTTCACCTCTGGGCGATCGCGGTGGGCCTCGTGATCTCGGGCGAGTATTTCGGGTGGAGCTATGGCTGGGCGAGCGCGGGGACGCTCGGGTTCCTGGTCACCACCGTGGTCATCGCGCTGATGTACCTCGCGTTCGTGTTCAGCTTCACCGAACTGACCACCGCGATCCCGCAGGCAGGCGGACCGTTCGCCTACAGTGACCGCGCGTTCGGACCGGTCGGCGGGATGATCGCCGGGTTCGCCACGTTGATCGAGTTCCTGTTTGCACCTCCCGCGATCGCGCTCGCGATCGGTGCCTATCTCAACGTCCAGTTTCCCGGGCTAGACCCGAAGGCCGGGGCGCTCGGCGCTTACGTGATCTTCATCGCGCTCAACATCGTCGGCGTGCGGATCGCGGCGACGTTCGAGATCGTGGTGACGTTGCTCGCGGTGGCGGAACTGCTGGTGTTCATGGGCGTGGTCGCGCCTGCGTTCGAGTGGAGCCGCTTTGCCGCAGGCGGCTGGGCGGGCGGATCGTCGCTCGATGGCGCGGCCCTCGGCGGGATGGTCGCAGCGGCGCCGTTCGCGATCTGGTTCTTCCTCGCGATCGAGGGTGTGGCGATGGCGGCGGAAGA
>CAJCHR010000036.1 GCA_903970225.1 Actinobacteria bacterium 21-64-8
GCCTCGATCACCGGCCCGGCCGCACCGTTGCCCGCGTCCCAGCCGATGCGCAGGCCCGCCAGCGCCGCCGGGTCGAGGTCGCCAAGGTCCGCGATCAGCCGGTTGACATATCGCGGCAGGATGTCGCGATGCTCATGGCATCCATTGCCTTCGAGCCACTCACCCGCCGCGGCAACCCGGCCGAGTTCGGTCAGATCCGCGCCGAAGAACGGACGGCCCTGCTGCACCAGCTTGAAGCCGTTGTGATCGGCGGGATTGTGGCTGCCGGTTACCTGTACGCCGCCGTCGATGTCCTGTTCTGAGGCTTCGGCGAAATAGAGCATCGGCGAGGGACCGAGGCCGATCTCGATCACGTCCGCGCCGCTGGCCATGAGCCCGCGGACAAGTGCATCCTTGAGTTCCGGCGAGCTCAACCGGCCGTCGTAGCCCACCGCCACACGGTGTCCGCCCGCGCGGCACAGCATGCTCGCGAAACTGCGGCCGAGCGCCCAGGCGTCCCGGCTGCCGAGTGTGCGGCCGACTACGCCGCGAATGTCGTATTCGCGGATCACGCTTGGGTCGAAGAGGTGGCTCAAGTGCGCCGCTGGTCCCACGTCGCCTCGGCGAGCAGCAGGTCGCGCGCGGCATCGGCGGCATGAACCGCCGCGCCGCTGCCGCCGCGATCGGGGTGGACCCGCGCGATCAGCACCCGGTGCGCGGCGAGGATCTGCGCCTGGTCCGCGCCCGGCGCGAGGCCGAGCAGCGCGCGCGCCTGGCTGGGCGCATCAGGGCGCGGCAGTTTGTGCTGCATCATCCGCGCGAGCTTCCCGAACGACGGCCAGCGCCCGGTGATCAGCCGCCAGGCGACGACCGCGAGTCCGGCCAGCAGGAGCAGTTTCATGCGGCGGTGCGGGCAAGCTCAGCGGCAGGCGGCGCTTTCGCCGGCCCAGAAGCCGGCATTGGCAGGTTGAGCCCAGCCACCAGCGAGCGCAGTTCCTGACGCGCGACCAGATGGCTGGTGCCCAGATCGCCGAGGTGATCCTTGTCGAGCAGCGTCAGGCCCGAGGGAAACAGCTCGCGGAAGATCACGCGCTCCGACAGGCCCTTGCTCACGCGGAAACCCGCGCGGCGCGAAAGTTCCTCCAGGGCGGCGTTGATACGCTTCATGTTGCGCGCCTCGATGTGCTGGGTGCGGTTGCGCAGCACGATCCAGTCGAGCTCGCGCCCCTGCTCGGCAATGGTCTTGTTCGCGCGTTTCTTGCGCGCGTCCCACATCAGTTCGGCATAGAACGACAGCTTGCGCACCTTGAAGGTCTCGGGATCGACCTGCCCGATCAGGTCGAAGTCGACGAAGCTGTCGTTGAGCGGGGTGACCAGCGTGTCGGCGGTGGTGGCGACATGGCGGGCCAGCGGATCGTCCTTGCCCGGCGTGTCGAACACCAGGAAGTCCTGGCCCTGCCCGATCTGCGCGGCGAGATCATCGAGATCGTCGATATCGGCCGCACCGCCGTCATAGACCGTGAAGGTCACCCCGGGCAGCGCGATGCCGCGGCGACGCTCGGTCTCGGCGCGGTTTTCGAGATAGCGGTGCAGCGTGCGCTGGCGCGGATCGAGATCGATCGCGGCGACCTTGGCGCCCTGGTATGCCAGCGCGATCGCGACGTGAACCGCGGTGGTGGATTTGCCCGTGCCGCCTTTCTCGTTGGCGAACACGATGCGATAGGGGTTTGGCGCGGTCACTGGCGTTGCGTCTCCGCTGCGATTAGGCAGGCGGACCTTTCTACCGGAGCGCCTTGGCCCATGCAAATAATCGGCGAGATTGATCCACTGCGACGTGCCGTGACCGTGTTGCGACAGGCCGGAAACGTCGCGTTGGTGCCGACGATGGGCGCGCTTCACGAGGGGCATCTGACTCTGGTGCGCGAGGCGCGTAAGCGCGCTGCGAACGTGGTCGTCTCGATCTTCGTCAACCCGCGCCAGTTCGGCGCGGGCGAAGACCTCGATGCCTATCCCCGCCAGTTGGAGCGCGACTGCGCGCTGCTGGAGGCGGAAGGCGTCGCGCTCGTCTGGGCGCCCGGCGTGTCGGTGATGTATCCGACGGGCTACGCAACCAACATCTCGGTCAGCGGCGTCAGCGAGGGGCTGTGCGGCGGCGACCGACCCGGCCACTTCGACGGGGTGGCCACCGTGGTGTGCAAGCTGTTCAACCAGGTCCAGCCCGACATCGCGCTGTTCGGCGAAAAGGACTGGCAGCAGCTCGCGGTGATCCGCCGCATGGCACGCGATCTCGACCTGACGCAGCCGCATGCCGACGCGGTGCTCGGCGTGGCCACGGTGCGCGAGGCCGACGGCCTCGCGATGAGTTCGCGCAATGCGTACCTGACGGCGCAGCAGCGCGCGGCCGCGGTCACGCTGCCCGACGCGATGCGAACGGCGATCGCGCAGATCGTGGGGGGCGCCGATGTTCGGGCGACGTTGGCGCAGCTGCACGAGACGCTGCTCGCGGGCGGCTTCGCGTCGGTCGACTACGCCGAACTGCGCGACGCGGCGTCGCTCGTACCGCTCGACCGGCCGGGCGAGTCCCCGGCGCGGCTGCTGGTCGCGGCGCGGATCGGGAGAGCCCGGCTGATCGACAACATGGCCGTGACGCGCTGAGTTCGTTGTTCGAGCGGCTAAGCCGCTGCGATCAAAGCGCCAGTATCTCCACCTCGCGCAGCGGCTTGAGCACGATGATCGGGATCGTCCGGTCGGTGCCCTTCTGGTACTCGCGGTAAGGCGGATAGAGATCGGCCATCACCTCCCAGATCCGATCACGGTCCGCGCCCTGGGGCTCGCTCCATTCGGTCGCGAAGGCCTGCGTGGCGATCTGGACGGTGATTTCGCCGGCCGCGCGGATGTTGTGATACCAGCCCGGATGGTTGGGCGCGCCGCCCTTGCTGGCGACGATCACGAACGACCCGTCCGTCACCCCGTAAATCAGCGGAGCAAGCCGCCGCTCGCCCGACTTGGCGCCGAACGTCTCGAGCAGCAGGCACGGCGTATAGGGATAGCCGCCGACCGGCGTGAAATCCCAGAAATGCCCGCGCGCACCGCCGCTGCCCTGGTACTCGAGGATATGGGCGTCCGCCATCGACAGCGAGGCCAGTTCCTCGGCCGTCACGAATTTCTTCTCGATCGACATCAGCGCGTACTCCGGTTCAGCTCGGCATGGCCATTGGCGGGGCAGTTGGGGTGGGCGCAGCCGTTTGGGAAGGTGCGGGCGCCGGAGGCGGTGCGGGCACGCGCCGGACGCTGAGGATTTTCACCGGCGGCTCGAGCATCTGCCCCTTGAGAAAGCCTGCGCCCTTGGTCGGCGAGCGCGGCAGGTCCCAGATCTTGCGCACCACGTCCATGCCGCTGACGACATGCCCGAACGCGGCGAAGCCTGCCTGCTTGTCGGGATCGGCCGAGGACGGATCGGCGTCGAGCCCGGCCATGTCGGACAACAGGATCGACCAGTCGCCCATCGCGGTGCCGGGTGCATAGCGCGCCATCGAGATCGTCCCGGCCTTGTGCAGCACGCCGGTCTGGCTGGTCGGCTCGTGCGCGATGGGCTTGAACGCGAGCTTGGGATCGGCGCCGATGCCGCCCTGGATCAGCCCGTTGGGCGGCGTGCCCCAGTCGAGGTGCATCGCGCGGTAGAACTTGGTGCCGTCGAACCGCTTGGTGTCGACGTAATGCAGGAAGTTGCGCGTCGAGACCGGCGCGTGCGCGCCGTCGAGATCGAGCGTGATCGTACCCTGATCGGTATGGACCGCGACATAGACGTCGGCCGGCAGCGGCGCAGGTGTCGGCGGCGCGGCCGCAGTCAAAGCGATCAGGAGCGGGGCGGCGAACAGGGCGATTCGGACTTTCATGCCCGAAGCATGGCTCAGACCGCCCCGTTCGCGCCAGACCGCGAATCGCGCCTCGGCGTACCCGCGTTAACGGATACGCCTCAGCGGACTCGCCTCAGCGGATTCGCCTCAGCGGACTCGGGGCCCGCCAAACGGCAGCGGCGGGGGTGGACGGCGCGCGCCGCGCGGCAGCTGCGCCTGATAGGCCCGGCCGCAATGATCGACGCAGTACGGGAAACCGGGGTTCACCTTGTCGCCGCAGAAGTGGAAATCAGGCTCGCCCGGGTGGCCCATCGGCCAGCGGCAGATGCGATCGTTGAGTTCCAGCAGGCCGGTCTTGGTTGCCATCTCGGCGCTGGGCTTGGCCGGCACGAGGCGGCGCGGCGGCGCGGGCGGGATCGGTGCCTGCTGGTCGCCGGGGCCCTGACGCAGGAAGCCGCCGGGGCCGACCGAGACGATGCGCGGGTGATGGCTCGGTGCCGGAACCGGCGCGGCGCCCTCTGGCGCGCTTGCGGGCGCGGCAACGGGAGCGGGGCCGCTCGCCTGCGCCGCAGGCACGGCGGGGGGCTCGGCGGCAGCGACCGGCGCAGGCCTTGCGAGCACTTCTGCCGCAGGCTCCGCTGGCCGCGGTTTCTTGGCCACGACCGGGACCGCGGGCGCTGCCGCTGTCGTCTCGGTCTTCTCACCAGCCTTGACCGGAGACGGACGTGCCTTGAGGCCCAGACGGTGTGCCTTGCCGATCACCGCGTTGCGGCTCACACCGCCCAGCTCTTCGGCGATCTGACTGGCGGTCGATCCGCCTTCCCACATCTTCATCAGCTTATCGATGCGTTCGTCGGTCCAGCTCATGCCCATTCCAATCCTGGCCTGCCGTCATACGGCGGCAATGCAGTTGCGGCGCCCCTTGCCACTGCGAGGGGCAGCCGATAGTCGCGGCACCATGGCCGATCAACCCAGCGTTACAGCGCACGCCGACGTGTCCGTCCTGTCGGGCGATCCGACGCCCTCCGGCCAAGCAGCCGTACGCCGAAACTTCCCCAAACAGGGCGAACCCATCATCCGGCAAGTCAACTGGATCGGGTTGAAGGCGTTGTATATGAAGGAGGTCCGCCGCTTCTTCAAGGTCCAGACGCAGACCATCTGGGCCCCGGCCATTACCACGCTCCTGTTCCTGGTGATCTTCACGCTGGCGATGGGGCGCGGCAGCAGGATCGTGCTCGGCGTCAACTTCGCGACGTTCGTCGCGCCCGGGCTCATCGTCATGGGCATGATGCAGAACGCGTTCGCCAACGCGAGCTTCACGTTCCTTTCGGGCAAGATGCAGGGAACGATCATCGATCTGCTGATGCCGCCGCTGTCCGAAGCAGAGTTGATGATCGCGATGATCGGCGCATCGGTGAGCCGCGCGATCCTGGTCGGGTTCGCGATCGGCGCGGCGATGCTGCTCTGGCCGGGCGTGAGCCTCGCCATGGCGCACCCGTGGGCCGTGGTGTGGTTCGGGCTGATGGGCTCGATCCTGCTGTCGCTGCTCGGCCTGCTCTCGTCGATCTGGGCGGACAAGTTCGATCAAAGCGCCCTCGTCACCAACTTCGTGATCGCGCCGCTCTCGATGTTGTCGGGCACTTTTTACGTAATCAACAACCTCGCGCCGGCGTTTCAGATCGTCAGCCGGGTCAATCCGTTCTTCTACATCATCTCAGGCTTCCGCTTCGGGTTCCTGGGCCGCAGCGATATCGGCGACGACACCCTCGCCGTGCTGCACGGCGCGCTGGGCATCGGCCTGCTGAACGTGGTGCTGGCCGCGATCACCTATGCGGTGCTGAAGAGCGGGTGGAAGCTGAAGAGCTGACGGAAGTTCACGAGTGGGCTTGGATGTCGCCCATGCCGCCGCCAGGCGTACAACTCAGTGCGTCAGCCCGGCGCGCAGGCGATACCGCCCGCCTTCGTAATCGTCGAACAGCTGCGGCAGCGACGGATGATCGATCGGGCCGCTATCGCCGTCGCCCAGCAGGTTCTGCTGGCTGACGTAGGCGATGTAGCTCGATTCCTCGTTCTCGGCGAGGAGATGGTAGAACGGCTGCTCGCGTTTGGGCCGCGATTCCTCAGGGATCGATTCGTACCATTCCTCGCTGTTGGCGAAGACGGGATCGATATCGAAGATCACGCCGCGAAAGTCGTGCGCCTTGTGACGCACGATATCGCCGATCGCGAAGCGGGCGCGGGTCTTGCGCGGCGCATCGATCATGCGGCCGGCTTGTGCTGAGTAGAACGACGAACGGTTCATGTTTCGGGATATAAGCCTTGCTGCGGCTGCTAACAAGCGAGCTTGGAAAATGGTCACCGATTGCGACGGATCGGGGCTTGGCAAGCCATGGCATCTCGTCTAACCGCCGCGCTCCTACGACCGGGCACCATTGGCGTGCTCTCGATACCTTTCGCGGAGAGGTGGCAGAGTGGTCGAATGCGCCGCACTCGAAATGCGGTTTACGGGTGACCGTAACGTGGGTTCGAATCCCACCCTCTCCGCCAGTTATGATGCGATAGAATAGGAGGAACGTTGAAGCCCGAGGTTGGGGCCGAGCGATCAGTAGATGTCGCTCACACGGATCTGCCGACTACAAATCGGGAACCGGCCCTTTCGGCCCCACGCGCCGCGCACCGGATCACATCGGCTATATCGCGTTCGCACTCCCGAAGCAGCCGTACCGGCAACCATCGGCGCGAGGGTTCGAATGGCGACGGCGCGGCTGTCCGGAGCGGGCGGCGGAAATTCAGACCCTGCCTCCTGGCACATGCTCTGGGTTATCGACGCTATCAGGCGATCAGCCTGATGGGCGTCTCGACCAACGATTTGAATGCCGTCATGAACGCCGCGCCGTCTGCTCCATCGATCGCGCGGTGATCGAAGCTGCCGGTGGCCGACATGACAGTTTGCGCGGCAAAGCCGCCGTCGTCTCCGACGCAGGCCCGCTTCTCGGCGGCACCGATCGCCAGGATCATGCCCTGAGGCGGGTTGATCACGGCGTCGAACTGCTTGATCCCGAGCATGCCCATGTTCGACAGGCTGGCGGTACCGCCGCTGTATTCCTCCGGCTTGAGCTTGCCCGCCTTGGCCCGGCTGGCGAAGTCCTTCATCTCGGCGGCGATGACGGAGAGCGTCTTGCGGTCGGCAGCTACGATGACGGGTGTTATGAGCCCGTTCGGGATCGAGACGGCCACGGCTATGTCGGCGCGCTGGAAGCTCACCAGTTCTTCGCCAGAGAACATCACGTTGCAGCTTGGCGTCTGCATCAGCGCAACCGCCTGCGCCTTGATCAGCATGTCGTTCACAGACAGCTTGATGCCCCGGCTCTCCAGCGTGGCGTTGAGCGCACCGCGCAGCTCGAGCAGCGCGTCGAGCTTGATGTCGACGGTCAGGTAGATGTGCGGCGCCTCGCGCTTCGACTGGACGAGCCTGCGCGCGATCGTCTTGCGCATGTTCGACAGTTTGGCGACGGTGTGCGGAATGTCCGGGATCGGGGCACGGGCATCTGCTTCGGCACGGGAAGCGGGCGCGGCCATGAGCGAAGAAACGGGAACGGAAGCAGGAACCAGCTTGGGCTCGAGATCGGCCTTGACGATCCTGCCATCTGGCCCGGTACCCGAAATGCCTTCGAGATCGATACCGCGTGCGCTCGCGATGCGCGCGGCCAGGGGAGTAGCCTTGATCAGATCACCCGGCAGCACGCGAGGACTCGGCGCAGTATCCGCGTCTGGTTCGCTCGCATTCGGTACGTTCGCCGATTCGGGCGTTCGCGTGCTCGGTGCGGGAAGCGGGACTACTGGAGGCGCCGCGGCCGTCGGTGCCTCGACGCGATCCAGCGCATCATCGTCCTCTTCGGCGAGCGTCGCGATCACAGAGCCCACCAGGATGTCTTCGGTGCCTTCCGCCACGCTGAGCGCGGCAACCCGGCCATCGTCGGCGGACTCGAATTCGATCGTCGCCTTGTCCGTCTCGATCTCGGCAAGGAGGTCGCCCGCCTTCACGTGATCGCCGACCGCGACCAGCCATTTGGCGAGCGCGCCTTTTTCCATCGTCGGCGAGAGCGCCGGCATCCTGACTTCGATCGCCATGGGCTCAGGCCTTAAGAAAGAGTTCGGCGGCGGCGTCGACGATCGCCTCGGCGTCGAGGCGATAGATACCGTAGAGATCGGGCAAGTCGCCGGTCTGGCCGAAGCGATCGACGCCAAGCGGGCTCACGCGCTGGCCGCGCACGCCGCCCAGCCACGACAGGGCCGAAGGCGAGCCGTCGATGATCGTGACGAGGCCAGCACCCGGCGCCAGAGGCGCGAGAAGGCTTTCGGCATGGCACTCGGGTGCGCCGCTGGCCGTCCAGCGCGCCGCGCGCCTGGACGACCAGCCGCGGTGCAGCAAGTCGGGCGAGGTGACGTTGAGCAGGCCGAGACCGGGTATGTCCGTGACCAGCATGTCGTAGGCGCGCAGAACTTCGGGCGCGATCGCGCCGGTGAAAGCGATCGCCGCTTCCGCGCCGTCTGTCGGACGCTTGAGCCAGTAGCCGCCCTTGAGCGCATCGGCCTCCCAAGCGCCGTCTTCGCGCGCGACTTGCGGGATCGTGCGCGTAGTCAGCCTCAGGTAGACCGAGCCGCCGCTGTCCTCGTCGGCCTGCATGTGCTCGAACGCCCAGCGCATCATCAGCGCAAGCTCATCGGCCCAGGCCGGCTCGAAGTAGGTGAGGCCGGGCTGGCCGATGCCGATCAGCGGCGAGTTGATCGACTGGTGCGCGCCGCCCTCCGGCCCCAGCGTCACGCCCGATGGCGTCGCCACGAGCAGGAAGCGCGCGTCCTGGTAGCAGCCGTAATTGAGCGCATCGAGTCCGCGCGCGATGAAAGGATCGTAAACGGTGCCGATCGGGATCAGCCGCGATCCGAACACCGGTGCTGACAGGCCCAGCGCTGCGAGCATCAGGAACAGGTTGTTCTCGGCAATGCCCAGCTCAATGTGCTGACCGGCAGTGTGCCCTGACCATTTCTGAGTCGAGGCGATCTTGGCGCCAGCGAACACATCCTTGAGTTCGGATCGGCGGAACAGTCCGCGCTGGTTGACGAACGCGCCAAGGTTGGTCGAGACGGTCACGTCGGGCGAGGTCGTCACGATGCGATCGGCGAGCGGATGGCCCGACTTCGCGAGATCGAGCAGGATACGCCCGAACGCCGACTGGGTCGATTGCTCGGCGCCCTCGGGCACCGGTAGCCGCTCGGGCACCGGCACGGCCGCGACCGCTGCGGTTTCAGCACGGCGTGCAAGCGGCGAGGCTTCGACGAAGGACTGGAGGGTCGCGGCGGCATTGTCGCCAAGTCCACCCCACGGCTCCCATTCCTCGCCCTGTGCGATGCCCAGAGACCGGCGCAGCGTATCGATCTGGCCGGGGTTCATCAGCCCCGCATGGTTGTCCTTGTGCCCCGCGAGCGGCAGGCCGAAGCCCTTGACGGTATAGGCGATGAACAACGTCGGCCGTTCGTCCTGGGCGCTGTCGAACGCCGCTGCGAGTGTTTCGACGCAGTGCCCGCCCAGGTTCATCATCAGGCCGGCCAGCGCGTCGTCGTCGTACCCGGCGAGCAGCTTGGCGACTTGCGGCTTCTTGCCGATGTCCGCCATCAGCCGCGTTCGCCACGCGGCCCCGCCCTGATACGTGAGCGCCGCGAATTCGGCGTTGGGGCAATTGTCGATCCAGTCGCGCAGCGTGCCCCCGCCCGGCTTTGCGAACGCTGCGAGCTGCTGCTTGCCGTACTTCAGCGTGATCACCCGCCAGCCGCAGGTCTCGAAGATATCGTCGAAGCGGCGAAACATGCGGTCGGCCGTCGTCGCGTCGAGCGACTGGCGGTTGTAATCGATGATCCACCAGCAGTTGCGGATGTCGTGCTTGTAACCCTCGATCAGCGCCTCGTAGATATTGCCCTCGTCGAGTTCTGCATCACCGACGAGCGCGATCATCCGGCCAGTATCGGCCTCCGCCATGCCGCCGTGCGCGACGAGGTAATCCTGCACGAGGCTGGCGAACGCGGTGATCGCCACGCCGAGCCCGACCGAGCCGGTCGAGAAATCGACCGGGATCTCGTCCTTGGTCCGCGAGGGATAGCTTTGCGCGCCGCCAAGCCCGCGGAAGCGCTGAAGCTGGTCGCGGCTCTGCTGGCCGAGCAGGTAATGGATCGCGTGAAGCACCGGCCCGGCGTGCGGCTTGACCGCCACCTTGTCCTGCGGCCGCAGCGCATGGAAATAGAGCGCCGCCATGATCGACGTGATCGAGGCGCAAGATGCCTGGTGTCCGCCGACTTTCAGCCCGTCGCGACTGTCGCGAAGGTGATTGGCGTTGTGGATCGTCCAGGAAGACAGCCAGCGCAGCCGCGTATCGAGCGCGGTGAGGCTGTCGAGCATCGCAGCGCGAGCGCCGGCATCCTGGCCAGCCTTGGGGATCGTCATAACGTCATCCATCTGTTCGATCCCTTGCTCGGTCTGCCAAACGCGCGCGCGAACCTCAGCGCGGGTGGCTTCCGGGCGGAACCGGGTCGGCGGTCTCGCCGATGTCGGAGACTGGCGGCACGCCGGTGTCGATCGTGCGGAACAGGCTCTGGAACATCGTGTGGCGCATTTCGGCGAGCTGCTCGCTCTGCGCCTGCGACGGCTGCCAGGCCTCGATCTTCTCGGCGAGCCCTGCCTCGGACGAAACCGCCTCGATCGCGTAGATGCGCTCGCGCTGCACCCACACTTCGGCGGCCAGCTCGATCACCACGCTGAACAGCTGATCGAGACCGGCTTCGTTGAAGAACTCGGGCCGGCGCGCCGCCTGGCGCTTGAGCAGGCTTACGGCTTCGGCATTCACCGTCTGGTCGCTCCCGCTCATTTGATCAGACCGAAGCCGAAATAGCTGATCGTGTCGCGTATCTGGCCCGAGTAGCCCTCGAGCGACAGCGGCACGCCGACCTGCCGGGCGAACTCGGCCGGATCGGTCCTGGTGTACTGCGGCACCACGAACTCGAAGTACTTGTCCTTGGCGAACCCGGCGCCAGCGCCCAGTTCGGCGGCATCGGCATTGCGGAACGCGCGGTAGAACGGCTCGCGGTTGTAGTAGGAATCCCAGTCGAGATAGAAGCAGTCGTAAGCCGCCATGTAGCGCGCGGGCGCCAGTTCCATCGTAATCACCATGCCGCCCGGACGCAGCACGCGGTGGCATTCGGCCAGGTACTTGCGCGTATCCTTGATCGAGAGCTCGTGGAGGAACTGGGCCGAGACGATCAGGTCCATGCTCTCGTCCGCGAATGTCATCTCGGTCGCGTCCATCTGGTGGAAGTGGACCGCGACGTCCATGCTCTCGGCGCGGGCATGCGCATAGCGCACCGACGCGGAAGCGACGTCGATGCCGTGGACCTCGGCCTCGGGATAGGCCTGCGCCCAGGGCACCGAGTTGTGGCCGACGGTGCAGCCGCAATCGACGATGGCCTTGGGCTTGAAGTCGGGAAAACGCTCCAGCACGTAGTGCGCGAAGGACTGGCCGATGTCGTCGATGTGCGGCCCGAACATCCCGGCGCTGAATACGGTCAGGCCGTTGTCGTAGACCGATCCGGCGAGCAGTTCGTGCTTCGACTCGTAGCCGCCCGGCATCAGGTGCACGTCGAGTTCGGTAACGTTCTCGGGCAGTTCCAGCGAGGGGTCGAGTTCGAGGCTGCCGCGCGGCGCCTCGGCAAGCGCGCCGGCCTTGGCTTCGATCTCACCCAGATGCGATGCGACCTCGGGAATGACCGAGCGCCATGACATCTCCTGCGCGTTGTAACGCGCGGCGCTATAAAACTGGAACGTGGTGTTGCCGACCATCGCCGCGTGGATCTCGTCCTGGTCGGCGAACGGACGGCCGTTGCGGCGCTCGAACGCTGGCAGGACCTGATCGTCGTAGCGGCGGCGCATCGCGGCGGCGAGATCGTTGAGCACGTAGCGGCGCAGCCCGATCACGAAGTCCTGCCGCGCGATCGAATCGCGGGCCTGGTCGAACTTCAAGCCATGTTGCAGGGGCATCGGCATAGCTGTCTCCGAAGTGAGGCGCGGCGCACCAGCGCGCGCCGTTCATCAGGCCTTTCGGGATGCACGCAGCCCGGCCCGGCCGAACCAGGAAACGCCCGGCCCGACTGCCCGTCCGGCCTAGAGCGCAGAGCATATCGATGCAATATTTTTTTTGTTTATTTTTATCTAAAGACAAACTAGTCAGGTTTTATCAACGGGTGGGCAACCCTCTGCCGAAGGAACAGCGATGGATCTGCCAGACGGGCTCCTTGCCCGATCGGCTTGGCAAGCAATGTCTTCGGCAGACCGTGTCGGTGCCTTTCGCCAGGCCTCGCGATCGGCGTTCGATCGGGCATCCCCGGCCCGGCGGTTCACTCATCCTCACACCAAGACCATCGCGAGCCAACTTGAGCCGCTCCAGACGACCGCGACCGGCAAGGAATCTTCATGACTGACCATATCATCGTAGCTGGCGCAGGTCTTGGCGGGCTGAGCGCGGCTCTGGCGGCGCGCCGCGCCGGTTATGCCGTCACCGTGCTGGAGCGGGCTCCGCACTTCCTGGCTTCGGCTGGCGCGGGCCTCACGATCACCGCACCGGCGATCGCCTCGATGGACGCGTTGGGCCTCGAAGCGGAGACGCTCGCGATGAGCGATACCGCGGGCGTGACTCCATTGATCCACTACGCCACCGGCGAAGTGTTCTACACGCGCGTCGTGCCCACGCCCGAACGTGACGAGGACGGGCCGCGCTATTTCGTCCCGCGGGTCACTCACCGTGCGGACATGCACAAGCTCCTGCTCGATGGCTGCATCCGCGCCGGCGTGGAGGTGATCACCGGCGCGCAAGTCGTGGACTTCACGCAGGACGCAAACGGCGTCACCGCGAAGCTTTCCGACGGGCGCGAAATGGCCGGAGCCATCCTGATCGGTGCCGACGGCCTGCGCTCGCGCATCCGTGCGATTCTCCACGGCGACAAGGAACCGAATCACACCGGCGCGGTCGCATGGCGCACGCTTATTCCGGCGCCTCTGGTCGCCGACCTGCTGGGCGACATGACCATCGCCACCCACTTCGGGCCCACCGCGCACTTCATGCAATATCTCGTGCGGCAGCGCACGATGCTGAACTGCGTCGGCCTGATCAAGACCGACGTGCATGCGCAGGACGGCTGGTCGACGCCTTCCACCAACCAGGAACTCGCCGATCAGCTGGCTGGCTGGCACAAGGGACTGCTCGATCTGGTCGCCCGCATTCCCGAAGGAACACTGTTCAAGTGGCCGCTGCTCGACCGTGATCCGATCACCGAGTGGGTCGACGGACGCGTTGCGCTGCTGGGCGATGCCGCGCACCCGATGCTGCCGTACTATGGCATCGGTGCCGCGATCGCGATGGAAGACGGCGTGATCCTGGAGCGCGCGCTGACGACGGTCAGCGACCCGGCCGAAGCGCTCAAGGTCTATGAGCGCGCACGCGTCAACCGGGCCTCGTTTGCGGTCCTGGAATCCCGCCGGCTGGGCGAAGTGTTCATGGGCGGGAACGTGCTCGACGTGATCACCGAGCCGTTGCACGACTGGGATATCTACGATTACGATCCGCGGACGGCGGCGCTGCATTAAAGCGGTTGGGCTGACGGCGGCGCGGGTGCTTCGACAAGCTTAGTATGAGCGGATGTGGGACATCAGCGGGCCTGGAAACATGAGCGGGTTTGGGAATGGGATTTCCTCCCAACCCTGCTCATTGTCGATGGCCGCGCGCGACTGCCAGACAATCAGCTCGCGACGATCGCCGCGATA
>CAJCHR010000037.1 GCA_903970225.1 Actinobacteria bacterium 21-64-8
GGTCGCTTCGAGCATCGATGGGGGCAGGCGCATATCGGTCTCCGCTCGATCAATCAGTGAATACGGTCGGCGAGCGCGGCCTTGACCGCGGCGCTCGCCTGCAGCGCGCCGAGTATCGTCAGCGACGCGATCGTTTCGGCCGCAAGATCGGCCGAGACGTCATGCGCGATGGTCGCCAGTCCCAACACCCGTATATCCAGTTGCTCGCCCTGGTTCTGCGCCGTCTCGAGCTCGGAACGCGTGATGTGCCGCAGTCCCAGATCGAGCTGCAGCCGCCGGATCGACTTGGTCGCGGCCTCGGCGTGGCGGTCGAGCTGGTTGCGGATCGCAGTGCGGATGAAATCGGTGCGATTGCCATAAAAGCCTTCGCGGACAAGCAGATCGATATGACCGAGATCGACATAGCCGAGGTTGATCGTGATCTTCTCGCTGTCGGCCTTGGCTCTCAACTCTGTCGGCAAGCCCGCCATATCGCCGACTCCACCATCCCTGTGGATGGTATATGGATGGTGAAGGACGAATGATCAAGTGTCGGCGTGGCGTCGGCATCGCCTGAACGCAGACGCGAGGGAAAGCCGGCGCCCGGACTGACCATGGTGGGCGGTCCCGGCGATCGGTCGCACCCTTGCGTGGCGGACATAGCGTTGTGATGCGCGCGATCTGAACTCGCACGGGGCTGCCGCGTTCGTGGGGCAGCAACATCTGCGCCATGCAGTCTTTGAGCCGAGGCATTTCCGTGTCGCGGCCCGATCATATGTCACCGGATTGGGAGGATCAGCGAGTGGATCATAGGGTGGGGGCGTTTTCGGTCGATCATGTGCCGGTGATCCGCGACCTCGTCGCGCAGTGGGAGCGCGAGCCGTGGGACCAGGAGGCGTTTCCAGCCGGGCGGATCGCGGCCTTGCGCGCAACGACCGCATGGACGGCTTTTGTCGGCGTCGCGCCCGGTCCCGAAGCCCAAGACCTGCTGGATGTTCTTCGCTTGATCGGGCGGGCCGATCTTAGCGTCGGGCGACTGTTTGAGGGCCATGTCAACGGTCTCCAGCTGGTCGCGACCTATGGCAGCGCCGAGCAGCGACTGACTATGGCGCAGGCAGCGGAGCGGGGCGCGCTGTTCGGCGTCTGGGCGACCGAGCCGACGCCGGGTCTGCGCATCCTGCAGCTCGGTCCGGACCAATGGCGGCTCGAAGGCAAAAAATCGTTCGCGACCGGTGCCGGCCAAGTCGACCGCGCGCTGGTGACCGCGCAGCGCGCGGACGGCACAAGGCAGCTCGTCAGCGTCGACCTCTCGACCGAGAAGCCGCGCGCCGATATCGACGGCTGGCGCGTCCGCGGCATGCGGGGAACGATCAGCGGACTGTTCGATTTCTCGGGGCTCGTGGTGGGCGGCGACAGCCTGATCGGTGCCCCGGACGTGTATCAGACCGAACCGCGCTTCAGCGCGGGCGCGTGGCGGTTCACCGCGGTCCAGCTCGGCGCGGTCGAGGGGCTCGCGCGGCATCTGCGCGACCATCTCGTCGCAACCGGGAAGGGCGCCGACCCGATTCAGCGCGCGCGCTTCGCCGCCTGTATCGTCGCGGTGCGCAGCGCCGGCGAATGGGTGCGCCGTGCCGCGCAGCTCGCCGAGGCGCAGGCGGACGAGGCGGTGGCGTTCGTGCTGATGACTCGCGGCGTCGTCGAGGAGGCGGGGCTCGCGCTGATGGAGGCGGCGGCGCGCACGGTTGGCACCGCGTCCTTCTTCACGGGCAATCCGATCGACCGGATCACGCGGGACCTCGGTCTGTACCTGCGCCAGCCCGTTCCCGATCAGGCGCGCGATCGCGCCGCCGCTGCATGGCTCGAGGCGGATTGCTGGGGCGAGGATCGCTGGTGGTAGCGCCGGGCGCGCGCGCCTGGGCACGGCTCGTGCTGCGGGCGCGGCGGACCTCGATTGGCGACGCGGTGCGCCATGGCCCCTGGTTGGTGATCGCGCCGCATCCCGACGACGAAAGCCTGGGCGCCGGCAGTCTGCTCGCCCAGATCGCCGGCGCGGGCGGCGAGGCGCATGTCGCCTTCCTCACCGACGGCACCGGATCGCATTGCGGGGCGCCCGGTTGGAGCCCCACGCGCGTCGGCTGGACGCGCGCGGGGGAAGCGCGCGACGCGTTGCGCCAGCTCGGGCTTGTACAGACGCCGCGCCACCTGGACTGGCCGGATTCTGCGCCGCACCCCCGCGGCAGCCTTGCCTTCGAGCGCACCGTCCGGTCGCTCGTCGCATGGTGCCGGTATCGCGGCATCCGCGCGATCGCGGTGACCTGGCGTGGCGAGCCGCATTGCGACCATGAGGCGGCCGCCGAGCTTGCTGCTGCCGTTGCGCGTAAGCTGCGCGGACGGCTCTACGAATATCTGGTATGGGGATGGACGCTGCCCGATGTCGACAGGCTGCTGCGCGGCTATCGGGCGCTGTCCGTCGACGTCGCGGGCGGGCGGACGCGACAGCGCCGCGCGATCGCCCGGCATCGCAGCCAGACCGGCACGCGTATTGCCGGCGCGCACGACCCGTTCCGCCTGCCCAAGGCAATGAGCGACCTCGCTGCGCGCCCGCGCCTCATCTTGCTCACCCGAAGGAGCCGCCATGCGTCGTGAAACATCGATCGACCCCGAGTATTTCGAGCAGCTCTATCGCGAGAAGGCCGATCCCTGGGGTTTCGAGACCAGCCCGTATGAACAGGCAAAATATGCGCGGACGATCGCAGCACTGCCCGCGAACCGGTTCACGGCGGCGCTCGAGGTCGGCTGCGCCAATGGCGTGCTGACCGCGCAACTTGGTGCGCGGTGCGACGCGTTGCTGGCGGTCGACGTGTCCGATACCGCGCTCGATGCCGCGCGTGCGCGCTGCACCGACCTGCCGCACATCCGGTTCGAAAATCGCCGGCTACCGCAGGACATGCCCGACGAGCGTTTCGACCTCATCCTGCTGTCTGAGGTCGTCTATTATCTCGACCGTAGCGATCTCGACCGCGCGGCCGCCTATCTCCAGCGCGCGACGCGGTCGGGCGGCCACCTCCTGCTCGTCCACTGGATCGGCGAAACCGATTATCCGCTGAGCGGCGACGAGGCCGTAGACGAGCTGCGCGCGACGCTGGGTGACAAGTTCGCCGAGGTGCATGGCGAGCGACACGACAAGTACCGGCTCGATCTTTGGCGGTGCCGCTGAGCTCGCGGCTCACGGGTTGCCGCTGACGGTGTCATCGCACCGATCGCCTGGCGGACGATCGGGCCCGATATCGCCGCTGATGCGTTTTCATGACAGCTCAACCCCATAGCGGAAGGACAGCGCGATGAGCGACAAGCAGCCCATGCAGGCCGACGGCGGTGGTACCACGGCCGGGGATGGCGCCGAGATTGCGTCTCGGCAGGGCGGCGCCGGCGAATCGGGCGGCGGCGCTTACCCCAATCCGCACAGCGGCAAGCCGGGCAAGACGAACGGACCGGGCTCGTTCCTCGGCCATGGCGGCCAATCCGAGATTGCCTATTCGGGTGGCGCCAATCCAAATGCGACCGCGAAGGAGGATTGATATGTCGGGCAGCGATCGCGATCACGCGGCCGAGCAGGAGAACAGCGCGGCCAATCTTGCCCATCTCGATGTCGACGATACGCCGGTGAGCGGGCTACCCGGCGGTGTACCGGATGATCTCGAGGGCGAAACCACCGAAGGCGAGGATGACATTCCGCATCCCGATCGCTCGACTCGCGAACCGCAGGAATAAGGTTTCGCGTTTTTTAGACAGGAGTTTT
>CAJCHR010000038.1 GCA_903970225.1 Actinobacteria bacterium 21-64-8
CCCCTCCGTCAGTCCTGCGGCCTGCCACCTCCCCCGGTGGGGGAGGATGTTGGTATCAACCGCGCAAATCGGGCGGCGTCGCCTCGGCCTTGAGCAGCGCGACGGCCTCGGCGAGCGGAAGGAAGCGCTGGCGCTCCTCGCCCAGCGTACGCAGCGCGATCGTGCCTTCCTCGGCCTCGCGCTTGCCGACGACCAGCAGGTACGGGACTTTCGCCAGCGAATGCTCGCGCACCTTGTAGTTGATCTTCTCGTTGCGCGTGTCGGTCTCGACCAGGAGTCCCGCCGCCTCGAGCGCGGCGGCGACGTCGCGGGCATAGCCGTCGGCGTCCGAGACGATCGTCGCCACCACCGCCTGCACCGGCGCGAGCCAGACCGGCAGGCGGCCGGCGAAATGCTCGATCAGGATGCCGATGAACCGCTCGTAGCTGCCGAAGATCGCACGGTGGAGCATCACCGGGCGATGCTTCTCGCCGTCCTCACCGATGTAGCTCGCATCCAGCCGCTCGGGCAGCACGCGGTCCGACTGGATCGTGCCGACCTGCCAGGTCCGCCCGATCGCGTCGGTCAGGTGCCACTCGAGCTTGGGCGCATAGAACGCGCCTTCGCCCGGAAGCTCTTCCCAGCCATATTCGGGCGTGGCCAGCCCGGCGATGGTGACCGCGTCGCGCAGCTCCTGTTCTGCCTGGTCCCACATCTCTTCGGTGCCGAAGCGCTGATCGGGCCGCAGCGCGAGCTTGATCGCGTAGGTGAAGCCGAAGTCCTTGTAGACCCGGTCGGCGAGCTTGCAGAACGCCTGCACTTCGTCGACGATCTGGTCCTCGCGGCAGAAGATGTGCCCATCGTCCTGCGTGAACTGGCGCACGCGCATCAGCCCGTGCAGCGCGCCGTGCGGCTCGTTGCGGTGGCAGCAGCCGTTCTCGACCAGGCGCAGCGGCAGGTCGCGGTAGGACTTGATCCCCTGCCGGAAGATCAGCACGTGCGCCGGGCAGTTCATCGGCTTGAGCGCCATCCACTCGGCATCGGCCGACACCAGCGGGCCGTCGTCCTCGGTGTTGGGGACCTCGTCGGGGATCACAAACATCGCTTCGCGGTACTTGCCCCAGTGCCCGGACTGCTCCCACTGGCGCGCGTCCATGACTTGCGGCGTCTTGACCTCCTTGCCGCCAGCGCCCCGGACGGCGCGGCGCATGTAATCCTCGAGCGCACGGTAGATCGCGTAGCCCTTGGGATGCCAGAACACCGAGCCGTGCGCCTCGGACTGGAGGTGGAACAAGTCCATCTCCGCGCCCAGTTTGCGGTGGTCGCGCTTGCCCGCCTCCTCGAGCCGGTGAAGGTGCGCGTCGAGCTGCTTCTTGTTGAGCCAGCCGGTGCCGTAGATCCGGCTCAGCATCGCGTTGTTCTGGTCGCCGCGCCAGTATGCGCCCGAGACGCGCGTCAGCTTGAACGCCGCCGGATCGAGCTTGCCGGTTGAGGGCAGGTGCGGCCCGCGGCACATGTCGAGCCACGCACCTTCGGAGCGCGGGGGCCCCGCCCAGTAGACCGTCAGTTCCTCGCCTTCGGGAAGACCCGCGGCCCATTCGGCCTTGAAGCTTTCGCCTTCGCTCTGCCACCGCGCGATCAGGTCCTCGCGGCGCCACACCTCGCGGTGCAGCGGTTTGTTCGCGGCGATGATCTCGCGCATCTTGGCCTCGATCGCGGGCAGATCCTCCTCGGTGAACGGACGGTCTTTTGGGGCGAAGTCGTAATAGAAGCCGTCGTCGGTCGAGGGGCCGAACGTGATCTGCGTGCCCGGGAACAGCGCCTGCACCGCCTCGGCGAGGACGTGGGCGAAGTCATGGCGCGCGAGTTCGAGCGCGTCGGCCTCGTCGCGCGCGGTCACCAGTGCCAGCGCCGAATCCTGCGTGAAGGGACGCGACAAGTCGACGAGCTCGCCATCCACCCGCGCGGCGAGCGCGGCCTTGGCGAGCCCCGGTCCGATCGCGGCGGCGACATCGGCCGGAGTCGAGCCGAGCGTCATCTCGCGGACGGAACCGTCGGGGAGGCTGATCTTGATCATTTCGCTCATATCGGATCTCGGGCCTGATTACGCCATGCTGGCAGGCTGGGCGGAGGGGGCGCCTTGGCAGAAGTGGGCGCTTCCCGAAAGGGGGCGTGGTTGCCGGGCGCGGTGCAAGTGGCAGTCGCAATGCCGATGCAGCGCTGATATGCAGACCCGGAACCAGGCTTTTGCGCCGCCGCCTACCGGGGACCGCCCATGCTGATTCTCTATGTCATTCCCTTCATGGCGATCGCTGCGCTGGTATTCGAGCACAGATTCGAAAGCGATGCGCGCGAGCGGCGGCAGCTTCTTCGCCAATACCGGGCCGAGAACCAGAACCATCCGAAGCGGCGCGGTCTCTTCCGCCGCTGAACAAAAAAAGGGGAGCGAAACCGCTCCCCTTTTTCGTGTCCGTGAAGGCTGAGATCAGCGCTTCGAGAACTGGAAGCTGCGGCGAGCCTTGGCGCGGCCGTACTTCTTGCGCTCGACGACGCGCGGATCGCGGGTCAGGAAGCCGGCGGCCTTGACCGTGCTGCGCAGCACCGGCTCGTAGCGGGTCAGCGCCTGGGCGATGCCGTGCTTGACCGCGCCGGCCTGGCCCGAAAGCCCGCCGCCCTTGACGGTGGCGACGACGTCATACTGCAGGTCACGGTCGGCGACCACGAACGGCTGGTTGATCACCAGGCGCAGCGTGGGACGCGCGAAGTAGACCTGCTGGTCGCGGCCGTTGATGATGATCTTGCCCGAGCCGGGCTTGACCCAGACGCGGGCAACCGCATCCTTGCGGCGGCCGGTGGCGTAAGCGCGGCCCTGGCGATCGATCTCCTGCGCACGAAGCGGCGTGGGGGGAGCCGACGGAGCGAGCGGCGCGAACGCGCTCTCGTCCTGCGAATCGGAGAACGAAGCGGCAGGCGCCGCGGCGGTCAGGGCGCCGAGATCGGCGAGATCGGTGACGGTTGGGGTGTCGGACATTATGCGCCCACCTTATTCTTGCGGTTCATGCTCGCAACGTCGAGCGCCTCGGGCTGGGTGCCGCCGTGCGGATGCTCGGTGCCGTTATAGAGATGCAGCGCGCGCATCTGGT
>CAJCHR010000039.1 GCA_903970225.1 Actinobacteria bacterium 21-64-8
ACGCCGCGAGCGATGCTCGCGCAAAGCCCGCCGTGGGTGTCCGTGCCGCCGACGACGAACCCGCCGCCATGATAGAACACCACGATGGGTCCGGCGCCGCGTGTCTCGCGCGCATCGAACAGGGTTAGCGGAATATCACTGCCTGGCCCTGGCCCCGGCCATGGCATCGTCATCTTGCGCACGATGGCCAGATCGCCGACCGGAAAGTCCGGCGAGGGCATCGATCCGGGCGGGATCTGGCGAACCTGCGCGATCACCGCGTCGCTGAACGGCGGACGCGGGTTGGCCGCCATCGTATCTAGGAACGCGCGTATATCAGGCCGCATGAAGACCTCGCTCACGCCGGCCTCTACTTGTACTGCGCCTGCAGCTCCTGCGACAGCAGGTCCTGCCCCACCTTGAGACCCCGCTCCACCGCCGGTCGCGACGCGATGCGGCCGTGCCATGATCGCAGGGCGGGGAAACTGTCGAGCCCGCCGCCGTTTTCGGGGTATTTGTCGATCCAGGTCCAGGCGCTGATGTCGGCGATCGAATAGGCGCCGCACAAGTATTCGTGGCCCGTCAGCCCGCGTTCGAGCACGCCGAACAACCGCTCGGTCTCGCGGCGGAAGCGGTGGAGTGGAAGGCTGGTTTCGACCGGGTCGCGGTCGGCCTTGGCGGCGGCGCGGGTGAAGAAATTGACCTGCCCCGACATCGGTCCGAGCCCCGACATCTGCCAGAACAGCCAGCTGTCGATCCGCGTGCGGGTGCGCTCCTCAGCGGCGTAGAGCTTGCCGGTCTTGCGGCCGAGATACTGCAGGATCGCGGCGGATTCGAAGATCGAAATGTCGCCATCCACCAGCGCCGGAATGCGCCCGTTGGGATTGATCGCGAGGAACTCCTCCGACTTCTGGTCTCCCTTGAGGATATCGATCAGCCGGATGTCGTAATCGAGCCCCATTTCCTCGAGCGCGATCGTCACCTTGTGACCATTGAGCGTCGGAAAGTAGTAAAGCTGAAGAGTCATTTGTCGTCTCTGATCGGGCGGAAGCGCAATTCCTGATGCGTATAGCCTTCGAGACCCATCTCGGGGAAGGTCGAGACGTCCCACGCATCGCGCCCTCCGACATCGTAGTAAATCGCCGGCTCGGTGCCGCGGTTCTGCAAATGGTGCGCGTTCTGGACGCCTGCCTTGAAACCCACGCAATCGCCCGGGCCGAGCACTTCCTCGCCCTCGTCGGTGACCAGCGTCACCTCGCCCGAAATCACCACCACCAGTTCATCATTGTTGCGATGCCAGTGGCGGTTGGTCGACCACGAACCGGGTTGGAGTTCGATCATGTTGACGCCGAACTGGGTGAGCTTCCATTGCCGGGTCAGCGCCCAGGTCTTGCGGCCCGAGACGTTCTGATCGTGCGGGGGCGGATAGGCGCTCTTGCCGGACACGCCCTTTTCGGGCGCGAGATCGCCTTTCAGTGCCATCGTCAGACCCCCGCCCCCATACCGCCGGTGACACGCAGCGTCTCCCCGGTGATGAACTCCGCCTTCGACGATGCGAGGAACAGCAGCGCATCGACGATGTGCTGCTCGGCCCCGTCCTGCTCCAGCCATTGCATCGCCTTGACCCGCGCCTTGGTCTCAGCCGGCAACTCGCGCGCGATAGTCTCGGTCAGCATCAACCCCGGCGAGATTGCGTTCACGCGGATGCCGAACGGAGCCAACTCGCGGCCGAACGTGATCGTGAGTCCGGCAACCGCGAGCTTGGAATCGCCATAAGCCGAACCGCCCATGTGCGCAGCCGACGAACTGATGTTGACGATGCTCGCGCCTTTTCGGCCCTTCAGGTGCGGCAGCGCTGCGAGCGTGACGCCGACCACGCCCAGCACGTTGACATCGAACAATCGCTTCACTTTGGCGAGGCCCATCGTCGTGATCGGCTGGCCGTATTCGTCGGAGTGGAGCCCGGCATTGTTGACCAGCAGATCGATCCCGCCGTGCTTCGCGGCCGCCTGCGCCATCACCTCGGCGATGCGCGCCTCGTCAGTAACGTCTCCCCCCAGCCCTTCGGCCGAGCCGCCGCCCGCGCGGATTTCGGCCGCTGCTGCCTCGGCCACGCTGCCGTCGATATCGATCAGCACCGCATACGCACCCTGGGCGGCCAGCGCCGTCCCGAATGCCTTGCCGAAACCGCGCCCGCCGCCAGTGATCACCGCGGTACGCCCTTGCCATTCACTCACCCGGTTCATCCTCTACGCTTATCGCCTTTGCGCCATGCAAGCACCGCCCGGGGCCAGCGGCAAGCGTTCAATTGCGCAGGACGAGGCCATCGGCGCGGCGGTGCGCGCAAGCGCTGTAGCCGGATCAGATCACATGCTGTCCGGCCGCGAGCGCGCCGAGGCTGGCACCTCCCAGGATCGTGGTGTCGGCCAGCAGCCAGGAGGCATAGTGACCGGTCGCGTCGACGAACAGCAGGTCCGCCCGGCCATCCTGGTTGAGATCGGCGATCTTGGCGAGTTGGAACGTGCCGCCGGGGGTGCCGATCGCGCCGCCGCCGATCACCGCGGTGCCGTCGAGATCCCAGCTCGCGTAAAGCCCGGCGCTGTTTTCGAACACGATGTCGGCCTTGCCGTCACCGTTGACGTCGCCGAGCCCCTTAAATTGCCAGTCGGCGCCTGGATTTCCGATCGTGCCGCCGCCGATGATGGTGTTGTCGGACAGGAGCCAGTCGGCATAGTCCCCGGTCGCATCGTTTCGGAACAGGATGTCGGCTTTGCCGTCGCCGTTGAAATCGCCGGTGCCGACGAAGCTGCAGCCCGCCGCCGTGCTGATCGTGCCGCCGCCGACGATGTGGCCGCCCGCGATGTCCCACGTGGCGTAAGCGCCGGTGTTGGTATTGTGGAACAGGATGTCGCTCCTGCCGTCGCCGTTGAAGTCGCCCAGCGCCACGAAGCTGTAATGGGGGCCCGGATTGCCGATCGCGGCGCCCCCGACCGGGGCGGCGTTAGCGCCGACGATCGCGCCGCCAAGCTGGGTCGCATTGCTGATCTCGTATGAGAGGGTCCCTGTGCTGTCGCCGAGCAGGATGTCGACTTCGCCGGTGCCGGCAAAGTCCCCCGTCGCCAGCGCCGTCGCGCCGCCGCTGTCGAGCGTGCCGCTGCCGACCTTGCTATCAGAGCCTACGAGCACAGAGGAGATCGCGCCGCCCGCTGCATCCTGAAACACCAGCGTGGCGAACGCGCTCGGGCTTTGGCCGCTGACCACGACATGATCGCTGCCCGGATTGCCGATCACGATGCTCCCGATGACCTGCGTGTCGTTCAGCAGCCACGTCGTGAGCGAGCCATCGGCGCTGCGAAACAGAAGGTCGGACTTTCCATCGCCGTTGTAATCGCCAATGGCCGCGAGCGTGTATCCGTCACCGGGATTGATTACAGTGCCGCCGCCGATGATCTGCGTGCCGTTCAAGTCCCAGGTCGCGTAAGTTCCGTCCGACTTCTCGAACAGGATGTCGGCCTTGCCGTCTCCGTTGAAGTCGCCCGTGCCCTTGAAGTACCAGCCCGCACCCGGATCGCCGATGGTACCGCCGCCGATCACATTGGAACCGGCAAGTTCCCAGATGGCGTAACTTCCGTTCGCACTCTGAAACAAGAGGTCGGCATCGCCGTCGCCGTTGACGTCGGCGGCCGCCTTGTACACGAAACTGGCGCCCGGTGTGCCGACGGTCCCGCTGCCGATCACGGAGCCGTTGCCAAGCGACGCACCCACGTAGGCGCCGGTCACGGCATTGAGGAACAGCACTTCGGACGTGCCGTCATTGTTGAAGTCGGCGGTGCCGATCACCGCATAGTTGGGACCGGGGCTGCCGATCCCGCCACCGCCGATGACCGTCGAGCCATCGAGATTGAAGGTGGCAATGCTGCCGTTACGGCTCTGGAACAGGATATCCGCGAGGCCATCGCCGTTGAAGTCACCGGTGCCAATTATATGATAGTCCGAGCCGGGCTTGCCGAACACACCGTTAGACCAGACCGCACCGTCGTAGAGCAGTCGCCAGACCGCAGCGCCCTGGCTGGCCGAACTGAGCAGGATATCGCTGATACCGTCGCCGTCGACATCGCTCGCGACCTGATGGTTTACCGATGCGAAAACGAAGTCGTCGGCCGTCAAAGACGCAAGCGACACACCCTTGAGCGTGACCGATCCTTCCTCGTTGCTCGCCACGACGTCGGGCCCGACTTGCGATGCGAGCGCCCGGACCTGTTCGATCGTCGTGATGTTGGTGTCGCTGAGGTCGATCTTGTCGACGCCAGGGGTGAAGTCGGTAATCGTCTCGGCGCCGTCGTTGACCACGAACGTATCAGCGCCGCCGCCGCCTGTCGCGGTCTGCTTGCCGTCGCCGAACAGGATAGTGTCGCTGGCCGAAGTCCCGACATAGCTGATCCCATTGCCATCATCACCAACGATCTGGAAGGTGATCGGCGGCGCGTCGGGCGTCGGGGTTATTACGTAATGAGAGCCGTCGAAATTGGTCGAACCGGTGACCTCGATCTGCACTGTGCCGGTGCCGATGAAGAAGGCGTCGCTGGGCAGCTCCTCGACCTGCGCGCTGCTCAGCGTCAGGAAGGCCGCGGCTTCTCCAAAGGATGACGGCTGGTTCGGTTCCGGGATCACCGGGGGGATAAGGTTGACGCCCTCGATCGACACGAGCGTACTCTGCACAATCACCTGACCACCGATCGTCAGAACATCGGTGCCCGCCCCTCCGTCGAAGACACTCGCCGGATTGGTGTAGACGGCGTTCGGCGCCTGAAAGGCATTATACTCGCTGATGACCTCGATCGAATCGTTGCCGCCGTTGCCGTAGAGCATGTCGACCGAGCCAGGGTCATTTCCGGGATCCAGCACATCGGCATTGGCCGATCCGTTGAACGTGCCATTGCCTGCCACCCCAACCAACACCTGCAAGGTATTGAGACCACTGGCGGCATTGAGCGTGTACGAAGATCCGGACGACTGGAACGGGTTGACCATTACCAGCGCATCGGAACCGATATCCCAGCCATTGGTCGGCGCCGGCGACCAGTTGGTCAGCGTCAGCGTGGGCATGGTGTTGACCGTGCCGGCAACCAGGAACGTGGCATGGTCCGCCCCGGAACCGCCGATCAACGTGCTCAGCCCCGAAGACGCCACGCTCGTCCCATCGAAGCCGGCATTGATCGTCGATCCTGCCACGGAATCGAATGCGACTCGCTCTATCGATGTCAGCGAAGACGTCAGCGCGAAGCCGGGCGGCGGGAAGTTGTAGAGCTGGTACTGCGAGACCGATCCCGTTGCCGTGATGACCGCATCGGTCGCGACCTGAAGGTGAAGCGTATCGGTGCCCGCGCCACCGTCATAGCTGTCGGTTGAGGACCCGAGGTTGTCATAAAAGTCGTCGTTACCGGTCGTACCCGTCTGAAGCGTCATGATTCCCCCAACCGCGATCGAACGATCGTGTCCCCCAGTGGACGAACGAATACTTGATCGTCATGAGCGGCTTAGCGGCGATGCTCGATCTCTCAAGTATATTTTTCATAAGCGAGCGAATATCTCATCGTCAGTAAGGATGGTCGGCACGCAGCGTCATGGTACTTGGCTGCGCGCGCCGCGGCTCCTCGACAGGGTTCAGATTACATGCTGCCCGGGAGCGAGGGCGCCGAGGCTGGCGCCTCCCAGGATCGTGTTATCGACCAGCAGCCACGAGGCATAGTGGCCGCTCCCATCGACGAACAGCAGGTCCGCCCGGCCATCCTGGTTGAGATCGGTGATCTTGGCGAGCTGGAAAGTGCCGCCGGGGGTGCCGATCGCGCCGCCGCCGATCACCGCGGTGCCGTCGAGGTCCCAGCTCGCGTAAAGCCCGGCGCTGTTCTCGAACACCATGTCCGCCTTGCCGTCGCCATTGAGGTCGCCGAGCCCCTTGAACTGCCAGTCGCTGCCCGGATTGCCGATCGTACCGCCGCCGATGATGGTGGTGTCGGACAAGAGCCAGTCGGCGTAATCGCCGGTGGCGTTGTTGCGGAAGATGATGTCGGCCTTGCCGTCGCCATTGATATCGGCTGCACCCACGAAGCTGTATCCGGCCGCCATACCGATCGTGCCGCTACCGGCGATATGCCCACCCGCGATGTCCCACGTGCTGTAAGCGCCGGTCACCGTGTTCTGGAACAGGATATCGCTCTTGCCGTCACCATTGAAGTCACCGAGCGCCACGAAGCTGTAATCCGCGCCCGGATTGCCAATCGTGCCGCCCAGAAGCGGGGCGCCGTTGACCACATACGAAAGGTTGCCCGCGCTGTCGCCGAGCAGGACATCGACCTCGCCTGTGCCGGCAAAATCGCCCGTGGCCAGCGCGGTTGCCCCGCCGCTGCTCAGCGTGCCGCTACTCACCGCGGAATCGGACCCGACAAGCACGCTCGACAGGGCGCCGCCCGCCGAATCCTGAAACACCAGCACGCCGAACGCATTCGCGCCGTGTCCGCTGGCGACCGCATAGCCACTGCCCGGATTGCCGAGCACGCTGCCGCCGATGATCTGGTTGTCGTCAAGTGTCCACGTCGCGAGCGTGCCGTCAGCGGCGCGGAACAGAAGATCCGACGTTCCGTCGCCGTTGTAGTCACCGATGCCAGCCAGCGTGAAATTCGCGCCGGGATTGCCGATCGCGCCCCCGCCGGCGATCTGCGTGCCGTTCAGATCCCAGATTGCATATGTGCCCGCGCCGTTCTCGAACAGGATATCGGCCTTGCCGTCGCCATTGAAGTCGCCCGTGCCCTTGAAGAACCAGCCCGCCCCCGGATCGCCGATCGCACCGCCCCCGATCACCGACGTGCCCCCGAGTTCCCAGATCGCGTAACCCCCGCCCTCATTCTCGAACAGGATGTCGGCTTGGCCGTCACCGTTGAAATCCGCGGTCGCCTTGTAAACCCACCCGGAGCCGGGATTGCCGATCGTACCGCCGCCGACGACCGCGCCGCCCGCGATGTTCCACATCGCGTAAGCGCCGGTTGCCGCGTTGAGAAACAAGGCATCGGATGTGCCGTCGCCGTTGAAGTCGCCAGTGCCGACCAGCGCATGGTTCGGGCCCGGATTGCCGAGTATGCCGGCGTTCGAGATCGCCGAGCCATCGAGATCCCAACTGGCGAGGCTGCCGTCACGGCCCTGGAACAGGATATCCGCGCGGCCGTCGCCATTGAAGTCGCCGGTGGCGGCGATGCGGTAATTCGAACCGGGGTCACCGATCGCACCGCCTCTGCCGAACGATCCGCCCTCGTTAAGCTGCCAGACCGCCACGCCGCCGCTGGCCGATCGAAACAGGACGTCGCTGGTTCCGTTGCCGTCGACATCGGTGGGAGGGGCCGAAAGGGGAGCCGCGAAGATGAAATCGCCAGCCGAAAGAGAGCCGAGCGACACGCCCTTGAAAGTCAGCGTTCCGCCTTCGTAACTGGCGACGGTATCCCCGCCGACCTGCGAGGCGAACGCGCGGAGTTGATAGATATTCGAGATTCCGCCCGCGCTGACGTCGATCTTGTCCACGCCCGGCGTGAAGTCGGTAATCACCTCGGTGCCCTGATCGGCCACGAAGATATCGGCGCCCGCGCCCCCCGTGGCGGTCTGCGCGCCCTTGCCGAACGTGATCGTGTCGCTGGCCGACGTCCCGACATAAGCGAGCCCGTTGCCGTCCTCACCGTTGATGTCGAACGTGATCGGAACGCCCTGATCGAGCGCAGCCTGCGTCGGGGTTATCACATAGGAAGACCCGTCGAAGCCGATCCCGTTGGTGACATCGATCGAGACCGTGCCGCCGCCGGTGAAGAAGGCGTTGCTCGGCAGCATCGCGGCGTGTGCGCTGTCCAGCGTCAGCACGGCATCGAGGCGCCCGGTGGTGAGGACCGGAACCGTCTGCGGAGCGACCGCCAGAAGCAGGTTGACCCCCTCGATCGAGACGAGCGTGCTCTGCATCACCACGTGACCGCCGATCGTCAGCACATCGGTGCCCGCGCCTCCGTCAAAGATGCTCGCTGCGTTCGTCGTGAGGGCGAAAGGCGTGGTCTGCGCGGCGAGATAGCTGCTGATGATCTCGATCGAATCGTTGCCGCCATTGCCGTGGAGCGCATCGACCGCGTTCATGTCCGTCTGCCCGGCGCTACTGCCGGGTGCGAGCACATCGGCGTTCGCCGATCCGTTGATCGTGTCGCTGCCGATGCCGCCGATCAGGCGCTGCAACGCGCCCAGGCCGCTGGCCGCGTTGAGCGTGTAGGACTGCGTCGGCTGTTCGAAGAATTCGGTCAATACCAGCGAATCGACGTTCGCATTCCAGGCGTCGGTGGGCGCAGATGACCAGTTCGTCAGCGTCAGCGTGGACGGCATGGTGATGCTACTCGCGCCCGAAAACAGAAACACCGCGGTGTCCGTGCCAGCGCCGCCGATCAGTTCGGTGAGACCCGATGCCGCCAAGCCGGACCCATCGATGCCCGCGCTGATCGACGTTCCCGCCGTGGAATCGAATTCGAGCCGTTCGATCGACGTCAGCGATGACACCAGCAAAGGCGCCACGCCGCCGGTCGTGGAATAAAGCGAATAAGGTGAGGACAGTCCGGCAGGGCCCAGAAGCGCGTCGGACGCGACCTGAAGGTGAAGCGTATCAGTGCCCGCGCCGCCATCGTAAGTGTCGGCGGCGAACACGAGGTTGTCGAAAAGATCGTCGTCGCCCGGCGTGCCTGTCTGAAGTGTCATGGTGCCCCTCCCGAATTCCGTAGAAACCCCTATGCTGCAGTTGCACAAGAGATTACTTTATCCATAGGGCAGACTTACCTCGCCTGCTTGAAGGCTCAAGTACATTTTGCGACAATGACTGGTAAACATGATCGAGGATAATCACTTGGCCAGCACATCCATTTTCGAATGGCGGCGTTGAGAAAGTGCGAAGGCAAGTTTTCGGTCAATTGCGTGCATATCGACGACGACGCGATGGGGGAGGGCTTGCGGGCCCCGACCCTGCGTCCCAATTCACCTAAGCAGAGCGACGAGGTGGCCGGATGAGTGACAGCGGGAGTGAGGCGTTCTCTGCCGTCGCTGTTGATGGCGCCATCGCCCGCGAGCGGTGCGATCCCACTTTCTTTCGCAAGATTTACCCCTCACCCGTCGGAGCACTCCAGTTCGTCGCCACCGATGCGGGAATGGCGGCAGTGCTGTGGGAGGACGAGGACGGATCGCGGGTCCGGCTCGGACCGTTCGTGGATGCGCCCGGGCATCCGGTCCTGGTCGAGGCCGCTCGGCAACTCGATCGCTATTTTGCGGGGACGCTGATCCGGTTCGACCTCCCGCTCGATCTGCGGGGCACCGCATTCCAGAAGGCGGTCTGGCGGGTCCTCTTGGAAATCCCGTTCGGCGAGACACGCAGCTACGGCCAGATCGCGCGCCAGCTCGGCCGACCCAAGGCGTTCCGCGCGGTCGGCGCCGCAAACGGCCGCAATCCGCTCTCGATCATCGCCGCGTGTCACCGTGTGCTGGGATCCACCGGCAAGCTCACGGGGTTCGCCGGTGGTCTCGCGGTGAAGGCGCAATTGCTCGCGCTTGAGGGGCGCATCGGACGCGGCGAAGACCGCGACCTGTTCTCTCATGAATTTTCCGCAATCGGGCTTGCTTAACCGCCCCTTGCCCGGCGCGGACGAATCGCTAGAGAGGCCAATCGGGCGGCCGATGTTGCGCCGCAAAACAGACTGCAGGGACGTCAGCGCATGGCCGAGTTCTTCCTTCCCAAGAACAGCACGATCACCGGCAAGGCGCGTCATCACGCGTCGCCGACGTCGGGGAAGATCAAGAAGTTCAAAGTCTATCGCTACGATCCCGACAGCGGCGAAAACCCGCGCTACGACACGTTCGATATCGACATCCAGCAATGCGGCCCGATGGTGCTCGACGCGCTGATCAAGATGAAGAGCGAGGCCGACCCCAGCCTCACCTTCCGCCGCTCATGCCGTGAAGGCATCTGCGGTTCGTGCTCGATGAACATCAACGGGCGCAACGGCCTCGCCTGCACCACCGCGATCGAGGATCTCAAGGGCGATATCCGGATCACGCCGCTGCCGCACATGGACGTGATCAAGGACCTGGTCCCCGACTTCACGCACTTCTACGCGCAGTACGCCTCGATCAAGCCCTGGCTGCAGACCGTCTCGACCACGCCGTCGGGCAAGGAGCGGCTGCAGAGCCCCGAACAGCGCGAGAAGCTCGACGGGCTTTACGAGTGCATCCTGTGCGCCTGCTGCTCGACCTCGTGCCCGAGCTACTGGTGGAATTCGGACAAGTTCCTCGGCCCCGCGATCCTGCTCCAGGCCTATCGCTGGCTCGCCGACAGCCGCGACGAGATGACCGGTGAGCGTCTCGACGAGCTCGAGGATCCGTTCCGGCTCTATCGCTGCCACACGATCATGAACTGCGCCAACGTCTGCCCCAAGGGGCTGTCACCGGCCAAGGCGATCGCCGAAATCAAGAAGATGCAGGCCGAACGCCACGTCTGAGGTGATGGCGATGGGTGCTGTCTCCTATGTCCCCTCCCGCGTGCGGGCGGGGTTGGGAGAGGGCCTGTGGCCTATCGCGATCGCGCTTTCGCCATGCGGTGAACTGGCGCTTCCCCGGCCCCTTCCGCGGACGGGAGGGGCGCTATGACGGAGGCCGCAGCCGGCTTCACCTACGCGCCCGACCCCGAGAACCCGGGCTGGATACGCTGGAAGCTCGCCGACGAGACGCGCTATAACGAAGCCGTGCTCGGGCGGATGATCGCGCGCGCCGAAGGCCCCGATCATTGCCGCGTGCGCATCTTTCCGCAGCACCATCTGACCAACAACTCCGGAAACATCCACGGCGCGGTGACGCTGGGCCTGATCGACATCGCGCTGTTCTGCGCGATGAAGCTGCTGCGCGGGAGTGACGCGGAAGGTTCGGTCACGCTGGGGATCGACACGCAGTTCATCGGACCCGGCACCGCCGCCAAGCCGCTCGACTGCGTGGTCGAAGTGCTGCGCGAGACGCGGCGGATGGGCTTTCTGCGCGGACTGGTCGAGCAGGAAGACACGCTCGTCGCCTCGTTCTCGGGCACGATCCGCAAGGCGAGCGCGCGGTGACAGGCCTCGTCGCCCGTTACGAGGCAATGGTCGCGGCGGGCGAACTGCGGCCGGACCGTGAGCAGGAGGCCGCGGCCGAGCGCCTGGAAAAGCTCCAGCGCCAGCTCGAAGCCGCGCAGGCGCAAACGAGCGGGTTCCTGGCCAAGCTGCGCAAGAAGAAGGTCGCACCGCCGCGCGGGATCTACATGTGGGGCGGGGTCGGGCGCGGCAAGTCGATGCTGATGGACCTGTTCCACGATTCGCTGAAGATCGCCGAGAAACGCCGGGTCCACTTCCACGCGTTCATGATCGAGGTCCACGCGCTGCTGCGCGAGGAGCGGCGCAAGGAACTTGGCGATCCGATCCCGCCGGTCGCCGCCGCGATCGCGCGCGACGTGCGCTGCCTCGCGTTCGATGAAATGGTGGTCAACAATTCGGCCGACGCGATGATCATGAGCCGGCTGTTCACCGCGTTGATCGTCGATCAGCACGTGACGATCGTGACCACCTCGAACCGCGCGCCGTCACAGCTTTATAAGGACGGGCTCAATCGCGAGCATTTCCTGCCGTTCATCGCGCTGATCGAAAGCTCGCTGGACGTGCTGACGCTGAACGGTCCGGTGGATTATCGGCTCCATCGCCTGGGCGGGATGGCCACCTGGCATTGGCCGCTGGGCGAACCGGCCACCGCGCAGACCCGTGAGGCCTTCTTCCGCCTGACCGACTATGCGCCGGAGGACGCCGATCACGTTCCCTCGACCGAGATCGCGGTCGGCGGCGGGCGCAAGCTGTTCGTGCCCAAGAGCCTCAAGGGCGTGGGCGTGTTCAGTTTCAAGCGGCTCTGCGGCGAGCCGCGCGGCGCCGCCGATTACCTTGCGATCGCGCATGCGTTCCACACCGTGGTGATCGTCGGCATCCCCAGGATGGGCCCGGACAACCGCAATGAGGCCGCGCGCTTCGTCACGCTGATCGACGCCCTGTACGAGAACAAGGTCA
The DNA here is from genome assembly GCA_903970225.1 of Actinobacteria bacterium 21-64-8. GTDB lineage: Bacteria > Pseudomonadota > Alphaproteobacteria > Sphingomonadales > Sphingomonadaceae > Novosphingobium. The sequence continues at coordinate 12,114 of CAJCHR010000039.1, forward strand.
AGCTGATCGCAGCTGCCGATGCTCTACCCGAACAGCTGTATTCCGCCGGGGACGGCCGCTTCGAGTTTGAGCGCACGGTGAGCCGGCTCAACGAGATGCAGAGCGCCGAATATCTCGCGCTGGGTCACGGCGAAGACTGAGTTCGGCCCGCCCCGGGCGGCCATCACCCGCGGCCCATCCATCGGTTGCTCCATCCGAATTCGCGATGCTAACAAGGCGACGAATCCGGGAGAGAAAATATGACAATCGAACAGGAGCTGGCCGAACTCAGGGCGACCGTGGGCTACCTCAAGGACCGCCAGGACATCCACGACTGCATCCAGCGCGAAAGCCGCGCGCGGGACCGGCAGGATGTCGATCAGATCAACTCATGCTGGTGGGAAGATGGTGTCGACGAGCACGGCGCGGTTGTGAACCTTGCCCCCGATTATGCCGAGCGCGCCAATGCCGGGCATCGGGCGGCGTTCAACTTCACCAGCCACAACATCACCAACCACTTGTGCGAGCTGGATGGCGATACCGCGTACTGCGAGAACTACGTCATCGGCGGGCTCGCGTGGAAGGACGGCAAAACCACCAGCCTGGGCATCGGCCGCTACATCGATCAGCTCGAGAAACGCGGCGGCGAGTGGCGCATCCTCATCCGGCGCTGCACGATCGAGATGACGCTCGACGGCGATGCGGGCTGGGTCCAGTCCGAGCCGGTAAAGGGCTTCCTCAAGGGCCTATGGAGCCGCGAGGACCCGTCTTACGAACGTCCTATCCGCTGGAAACCTCGGGACGAAGGCGTTCGCTGGTAGCCCGGCCGACGCGGCAACCGGAAGACCCGTTCAACCTCAGCTCAGGCTGGAGAAAGCGGAGGAGCGACGGGGATGGACGATTCGGTTGCTCGCGGCTGCAGATCGCGGAAGCGGATCATCGTGCGGTGCCGTTCGTCCCACAGCACGAGCTGCCAGCAGCGCACGCTCTCACGCAAGGTGATCCGCTTGGCCAGGCGGTTGAGTTCGGGCGCCGCATCGAGACACGCCTGGAGGCGGTAATTCGGGATGCGGCTGCTAAGGTGATGCACGTGGTGCAGACCGATGTTGCCGCTGAACCACTGCAGAACAGGCGGAAGATCGAAGTACGAGCTGCCGCGCAGCGCAGCCGCGTGGAAGCTCCAGTCCTCATGCTTCTCCCAGTACGCACCTTCGTACTGGTGCTGCACGTAGAACAGCCAATTGCCGATCCAGGCCGCGATGATCATCACCGGCAGGTACGTCGCGAGCACCGCCCCGACGCCGAACAGCATCATCGCGCCGCCGAACAGGACGATGAGCGCGGCGTTCAGAGCAAGGATGCTGTACCGCGCGTAAGGATCGCGAGCCGTGGCGCCGCGCGGAATGCGCTGCAGCACCAGAAAATTGAGCGGTGCGCCGATCCCGA
>CAJCHR010000040.1 GCA_903970225.1 Actinobacteria bacterium 21-64-8
GAAATTGGTGCTGCCAGCGAGCATTTGATCCACTGCGCCGCACTCAGTGTACGATTAGCGCAGCTCGCCCCCAAAGGCAGACCGCCCGGAGTTCGCCCAATAGGCGCTCAATCAGGCAACCCAGGCCCTCACGAGTTTTTCCGCATCGTCCATTGTCCAGTCGACAACATTCATCGTCTCCAGGTGCAGGAGGTCGACCTCGCCGACGAATGTGACCTCGTGCATCTGCTCGGTGCGAACTCCGTCCGGATAATCATAGTAAACCTCGTTTCCATTGCTCGTCACGTGCACGGTTACGGTGCGAGGCGACGCCGGCAATATGGAGGCGAAAACGTCATAGACTTTGCCCTTATGGTCGAAACTGCGCGCTCTTATGAGGTGGGAAAGCCCCGTGGCCGGGTCGAACATCACCGCGCGGCTCCGCGAGCGATATGGATGTCTGCGTTCATGGCGTGCCAGGTCGAGATGTCCGTCGACGTGTAGGGTTCGTTGATCATGATCGTTAAATCCCTGCAAACCCGTAGGCGAGTGCAGCACGCGTGAGCGAACCTGTGTGATCTGTTTAGGTTCGAATCCGAAATCGACGGCAGGTTCGGAAACTACGCAGCGGCGGGGTTGCCGGTGAGGCTGCAGCTGCCCTCGACTGTCACGCCCGCGTTCGGCGGGTGAGCCAGGCGTCTGTTGGCGAATAGGTAGTTTCCGGCGCTTCCCGGGCCGACCCGATCAGCTCATTTGGCCGCTTATCGAACGTTCTCCGGCAATGGGTCGCGCGAAGGTTCCAGCCGCACTGACTCGGTCAATGGCGGCGAAAATTGGAGTTTCGGCCTTGAGCAATTATGTCGATTGCCTGATCATCGGGGGCGGCCCGGCGGGCCTTACGGCTGCGGTCTATCTGGCTCGGTTCAGGCGCCGGGTCGTCCTGATCGACGGCGGCTGGAGCCGCGCGGAGTGGATAACCCTGAGCCACAATCTGTCGGGCTTCCCACAAGGGATCGCCGGGCACGAGTATCGCGAGCATCTGGGCGAGCAAGCGCGGCTCTATGGTTGCACAGCGGAAAAGGGTTATGTCCACACGCTCATAAGAACCGACGAAGGCGGGTTCGTCGCCGAGATGGATGGCCGGACGATCTCGGCGCAAACCGTGATCCTTGCGACGGGCGTCGTCGAGAACAAGCCGCCGGTGCCGCATCTGGCGGACGCAGTGAAGCGAGGCCTGATCCGCACCTGCCCGATCTGTGATGGCTACGAGAGCAGGGACAAGCGTATCGCCGTGCTGGGCAATGGCCCGCACGCCGCCGCCGAGGCGATGTTCCTGCGGACCTATTCGAGCAAGCTGGCGCTGCTGCTGGTGGGCGACGTCGTCTTGCCCACCTCAACATTCGATAGGCTGGTCCAGGCGGGTATCAAGGTTATGGCGATCGGTGCCGAGACCATCGAGATGCGGGAACATGGCGTAGCCGCATTCTACGCAGCCGATGGCCAGACTCACAACTTCGATGTGGTCTACACCGCGTTCGGCACGACATCCCAGACCAAGCTGGCCAGATCGCTGGGCGCGCGGATGGACGAAGCCGGACGGCTCTTCGTCAGCGAACATCAGGAAACATCGGTGCCTGGATTCTATGCCGCCGGCGACCTCGTGCGCGGCCTCAACCAGATCAGCGTCGCGAATGGCGAAGCGGCAATCGCCGCGACTGCCGTGCACAACGCATTGCCGATGGACCCGGCCTCGTGATCGCGGCGCGCGCTGCGATGCCGGTAAGTAGTTTCCGACGCTACCTACCATGGCTCCCGGTCCGCAGTGTCGTTCGATCGCCACCGGCAAGGACATGACATGACCGACATACCCGCCATCTGGGACGAAGAGACCGACGTCGTCGTCATCGGCTATGGCTTTGCCGGGGCTACCGCGGCGATCACCGCCTGTGACGCGGGGGCGAATGTCGTCCTGCTCGAAAAGGCGCCCGAACAGCACAAGGGCGGCAACAGCAGGGTGTCCGCCAACATCGTGTTCTGGCCCGCCGACATCGCCCAGGGCGAAGCTTATTTCAGGGCGCTTGCCGGGCCCTATCTCGACAATATCTCCGACGAGATGATCCATGTCTGGGCCGCGGAAATGCATGCCAACAAGGCCTGGCTCGAACGCCTCGGCATGATCCCGGTCGAGATGCCCTACATCGAGTTTCCGAAGATGCCGGGCGCCGAATGTGTTCGCGTGCTGAAAAATGGCGAAGGTCCGATTGGCGGCGAGCGCTTGTGGTACCTGCTGGAAGCCGCCGTCGCAGTCCGTCCGATCGTCACTTCGTTCGAGACGCCTGCAGTGTCGCTGGTGCGCGACGGCGGAGAGGTCGTGGGTGTCATCGCAGAGCGCGGCGGCAAGCGGTTTTCGATCCGGGCGCTTCGCGGCGTGATCCTGACCTGCGGCGGGTTCGAGGCCAATCCGGCGATGCTCAGGACATTCGTCGACGGCCTGCCGAACCTCTATCCGGTCGGCACGCCGTACAACACCGGCGACGGCATCCGCATGGCGTCCGAGATCGGCGCCGAACTCTGGCACATGAACAACGTCTCGGGGCCGCTCCTGGCGTTCAAGGCGCCCGAGATCCCCGTCGCGCAGTGGCTCAACCTGCCTCACGGCAAGAGCTACCTGTTCGTCGCGGCCGACGGCGCCCGGTTCACGATGGAGGGCGAGCCCTGCTCGGTCGGCGACTTCCACGGCAAGGTCGAGCGGCACGGCGTCTGGATGCAGCAGACGCTGCCGACGCCGATCCACATGATCTTCGACGAGACTTACCGATTGTCCGGCCATATCGGCAAGGCGAATGCCGACTGGGACGTCGTGCACGGCAACCATTACGATTGGAGTGACGACAATCTGCGCGAGGTCGACAAGGGCTGGATCAGGACGGCCGACACGGTCGGCGCGCTCGCGGAGCTGATCGGCCTTCCGGCGGGAGCGCTCGAGAGCACGGTCAGCCGGTTCAACCAGGCTGCCGCACAAGGAAGCGACAGCGACTGGGCGCGCAGTCCCGGCAGCTTGGCACCCGTGGTGACCGCGCCGTTCTATGCGATGGAATTGACGCCCGCGCTGGTCAACACCCAGGGCGGCCCGCGGCGCAACCAGCACGCGCAGGTCATCGGCGCCGACGGGGCGCCGATCGGGCGACTGTACTCGGCAGGCGAGCTCGGTTCGATCTATTCCTTCCTCTATCAAGGGGGCGGAAACATCGGGGAGTGCTTTGCGTTCGGTCGCATCGCCGGTGCCAACGCCGCCAAGGAGATCCCGATGGAGATCACCGAAGGCGTGCCCATGCTCGCGGAAGTTTGAGGGGAGGGACCCTAGCGCGGCACGACGGCTAGCTCCGTTTGGCACGGCCTTGCTGCGCCGAGGTGCGAGGCGCCAGGCACGCGAGCAGGGCCGCAGCGATCGATGCCGCCCAAAGCGCATCCATACCGATGTGGGCATAGGTTAGCGCCCCGGTGATGCCGCCGACCACCAGGCCAAGCCATAACAGCAGATAGGGGAGCCAGCCGAGCGGATCTCCGCCGAGCATGGCAGCGGCGATACGCTGTCCCACCTTGACCAGCGCGCCCGTCATGTACGTCACGCCCACGCTGACTTCGCCGTCGCGCTGAAACGCCGTGTTCGTACAGCCCATCGCAAACGCCATTGCCGAGACGGCGCCGCGACCCAGGTTCCAGCGATCAAGAAGCGCAGCCAATGCGAGGACAAAGGCGACAGCGATCAGCACGACCGCCTTTCGGCGTTGCCGAGCAGCCGAGGATAAAAGCGATCCGGCGACGACACCACTAACGAAGGCGGCGATCAAAGTGGCGGCGAGCGCGGCCGCTCCAGCCCCGCTGGCGATCTCGACGGCAAGCCGCGTCGAGTTACCGCTCATGAACGAGACGAACAGCCCGCCAAGCTTCAAAAAGCCGATCGCATCGACAAAGCCCGCGAGCATCGCGAGCATGACGGCTAGCGACCGCAGCCGCCGATCGTAATGGATCATGGTTCAACCCGCACGGGAGGCCTCCAGGGCCGGTGTCATAAGGCCACCCGGTTCAATCTCAACGCGTTGAGAACCACGGTGACGGATGATAGCGCCATGGTGGCACCCGCGAGCATCGGCGACAATAGCAGGCCGGTCAGCGGGTAGAGCACGCCCGCCGCGATCGGGATGCCGATGCCGTTGAAGACGAAGGAGAAAAACAGGTTCTGGCGGATGTTGCGCATCGTCGCCCGCGCCAGGGCATGCGCCCGCACGATCGCCGACAGGTCGCCATGCGTCAGCGTTATGCCGGCGCTCTCGATCGCGACGTCGGTACCCGTGCCCATCGCGATCCCGACATCGGCGGCCGCGAGCGCGGGCGCATCGTTGATGCCGTCGCCCGCCATCGCGACCCGCGCGCCGGCCTTTTGCAGATCACCGATGATCCGCGCCTTGTCCTCCGGTTTGAGCTCGGCATGGATGCTGTCGATCCCGCCGACCTGACGGGCTACGGCCTCGGCGGTGACGCGGTTGTCGCCGGTCAGCATCACGATACGCAGGCCGCTGGCCTTGAGCGCGGCAAGCGCCTGGGCCGCCTCGGCGCGTACGGGATCCGCCACCGCGAGAATGCCCGCAAGCTGGCCGTCGATCGCGACGAACATGACGCCCGCTCCGTCGCGGCGATACGCGTTCGCCTTCTCGGCGAGCGGCGCCGGATCGAGGCCGATGCGCTGCATCTGCGCGGGGCTGCCGATGACGACGGCCCGCGCACTCACCGTTCCGCTCACGCCAAGACCGGTCTGCGATTCGAAGCGATCGGCGTGCTCGATCGGGAGATGAGCCGCGGCCGCGGCATCGACGACCGCGCGCGCCAGCGGATGCTCGGACTGACTTTCGAGCGCGGCCGCCAGGGCCAGCAACGTCTCCTCGCTGAAGCCGCCGGCGATCTCGGTCGCGATCAGCCGCGGCTTGCCCTCGGTCAGCGTCCCGGTCTTGTCGATCACCAGCGTATCGACCCCGTCGAGCGCCTGGAGCGCCTCCGCCTGCTTGATCAAGATGCCCGCCCGCGCGCCGCGTCCGGTCCCGACCATGATCGACATCGGCGTCGCCAGGCCCAGCGCACAGGGGCACGCGACGATCAGGACCGCGATCGCGTTCAGCAGCGCATGGCCAAAGCGGGGCTCGGGGCCGACCAGGGCCCACAGGATGAACGTGGCGAGCGCGAGCACCACGACCAGCGGCACGAACCAGCCCGAGATCCGGTCGGCGAGCGCCTGGATCGGCGCGCGGCTGCGCTGGGCCTGCGCCACCATCGCGACGATCCGCGCCAGCATCGTATCGGCGCCGACCGCGCGGGCCTCTATCACGAGACCGCCGGTGGCATTCGACGTGCCGCCCGTGACCAGCATGCCAGCGGTCTTGAGGACCGGCACGGGTTCGCCGGTCAGCATCGACTCGTCGACCGACGAGCGACCTTCGATCACGACGGCGTCGACGGGAATGGCCTCGCCGGGCCGCACCCGCAAGCGATCGCCAACCTGGACCGCGGCCAGCGGCACATCGTCCTCGCGGCCGTCGGCCCGGATCTGCCGCGCGGTCTTGGGCGCCAGGTCGAGCAGCGCGCGAACGGCCTGGCCCGTCGCGGCGCGCGCCTTCAGTTCCAGCACTTGCCCGAGCAGGACCAGCGTCACCACGACGCCCGCCGCCTCGTAATAGACCGGCACTCTCCCGTCCTGCATGCGCAGGCTGGGTGGGAACAGGGAGGGCACGAGGGTCGCGGTGAGGCTGTACAGGAACGCCGCGCCGACCCCGATCGAGACCAGCGTGAACATGTTGAGCTGCCAGGTCAGGATCGAGACCCACCCGCGCTCGAAGAACGGCGCGCCGGCCCACAGCACGATCGGCGCGGTCAGCGCGAGCTGGATCCAGGGCGACAGGGCCGGGCTCACCAGATGGAGGCCGAGCATCTCGGAGACCATCGAGACGAACAGCAACGGAATGCTGAGCACGCCTGCGACCCACAGGCGGCGTGTGAAATCCGCAAGCTCGGGGTTGGGCGCCTGATCGCCCACCGGCATCTCGGGCTCGAGCGCCATGCCGCAGATCGGACAGCTTCCAGGCCCGCTGCGATGAACCTCGGGGTGCATCGGGCATGTCCAGACCGCGGCCGCGATCTGGCGGAGAGCGTCTCGATCAGGGTCGGCGAAAGGCTCGGTCACATGCTTCGCTCCATCGGGACGATCGTCGGCCTAGGGTCTTTCGGACGAGGAGTCCGGGTCAAACCGCCCGAACCCCGGTCAGCAATCCATCTGTCATTCGCCCGTTCGCGTTCGAGCCGCCGGATACGCCGCTCTATTCCATCGCCGCCAGCAGCCGATCGAGCGCAACGCTGGCGAACGTCGTGAAGCTGTCGGCGATGGCATAAGGGAGCAGCAACGTCCGCTCGTGAACCATCGCGCCGCAGCTATAGAGCACGTTGGGCACATAGCCGTCGTGCTCGCGCGGATCGGGCCGGATCAGGGGCTCGGGCAGGCGGCCGAGCAATTTGGCGGGGTCGTGCTTGTCGAGCAGGCATGCCCCCAGGCAATAGTTGCGCACCGCGCCGACGCCGTGCGTGATCACCAGCCAGCCCTCGTCGATCTCGATCGGCGATCCGCAATTGCCGATCTGGACGAACTCCCACGGATAGCGCGGCGCGACGATCTTCACGCCGGCTTCCCAGCTGTAGAGATCGTTCGACGTCTGCAGCCAGATGTTCTCGTGGTCCTGCCGCCCGAGCATGGCGTAGCGCCCGTCGATCTTGCGCGGGAACAGCGCCATGCCCTTGTTGTCGGTTCCCGGACCGCGAAGCGCGGTCAGGTCGATCGTCACGAAGTCGGTGGTGCGCAGGATCTCCTGCCGGATCGCCCCGCCGCTGAAGGCGGTATAGGTGCCGAGATAAGTCGCTTCGCCATCGTCATCAACGAAGCGGACGAGCCGAAGGTCCTCGATCCCGTGACGCTGGGCCGGGGTGACGGGAAAGATCACGATCTCGGACGGATCACGCGCTTCCTCGCAGAACAGCCTGACCCCCGGGTCGTCGGCCGCGCCGCCGGGAATGGCTTTGATGCGCGGGGTTATCGCCTCGAGGCTGGGAGGATCGATCGTCAGCCCGATGCTGGACGACCAGAGGCCGGTGCGGAAGGTCACCGATGAGACGTTGCCTTCGCCCAGGCCGCGGAGCGATAGGAGCAGCCGGACGTCGCCCGCGGCGAGGCCGGTCTGATCGGGATGCGGGACCACGGCCGGGTTGAACAGCGCCGCGGCCTCGAACGAGTATTCCTCGCTGAAGTAGGCGCCCACCAGCAGGGATCGCTCGGGATCGATCGATCCGGGTTCGATGACCAGCCCGTTCACATCGTGGAAGCGCCGCAGCAGCATCTCCGGGACGTTGCGGTGATGTTGCTCGAGGCCTTCGGTGAAATGCGTGAACTCGCGGTGGACTGCGGCGGCATCGAGACCGAGGACCCGATCGGCGATCCGCTGGGCGCGTGACGTGGACGCGGAGAGGAAGGGCGGCTGGTCGTCGGCGGGCATGAACGGACGCACCACAACGCGCGACGGATCGGGCCGCAGGTCGATCGGCAGATGAGTCACGAAGTCATCGCCGGGCATGCGCACTCCCGGCGAGTTTCCGAAGGTGCGGGCCGGGATCGCGGTCAGGTGCGATGGCCTAGGCCGGCGGCGTAGTCAGGCAGTGTCACCACGATCGGCGCCACCGAATAGAACGCAAATTCGCTCAGATCGTTGGTCAGCCGTTCGCGCATGTACGGATAACGCTCCTTCCATAGAGCGAGGACGTGGGACAGGTCCGCGGGCGCCGCGACCAGCTTGGCATGGCCGGCGAGCGAGAGACCGAAGATCGGCCCGAACTGGCTGTAGGGCACGACAAGCGCCATCGAGATCCGATCGTCCGCAGCGATGTTGTGCGCTTTCTGGGACGTGACCCGGCAATCGAAGTACACATGTTCGTCATCGTTGACGTAGTTGATCACTGTGGCTTGCGGCCAGCCATCGGAGCGCAGGGTCGCCAGCGTCGCTTCGCGGCCCTCCCTGAGGATCGCGAGGGCCTTTTTGGTCATGCCGGATTCGGGCTCGCCGGCCGTTCTGGGAGCGAGCGTCACGGCTGGCTCCGGATGCTGATTTCGATCCTGCATGGTCATTCCTGTTGGAAGGCAGCGCTGCGAACGGGCGTGTTTCGCGCAGTGACAGAGCGATGGTTAGCTCCGCCCGTTCGACCGGGGCCACTCGCACTCATGCCTGTTTGCCCCATGTCCAGTCGCGGATTTCGGGCAGATCCTCGCCGTGCCGGTCGATGTAGTGCTTATGCTCGACCAGTCGGTCGCGCATCGTCTGCTGGAGGTATGCGCCGCGGCTGCCGGTCTGCGGCAGACGGTCGATCGCATCGATCACCAGGTGGAAGCGGTCGAGCTCGTTCTGCACCCGGATGTCGAACGGCGTGGTGATCGTGCCTTCCTCGCGGTAACCGTGGACGTGGAAGTTGCGATTGGCGCGGTGATACGTCAGCTGCTGGACCAGTCCGGGATAGCCGTGGAAGCCGAAGATCACCGGCCGGTCGCGGGTGAACAGCGAATCGAAGTCGCGCTCGCTCAGACCGTGCGGATGCTCGGCGCACGGCTGGAGCTTCATCAGGTCGACGACGTTGACGACCCGCACCTTGAGCCCTGGCAGGTGCTCGCGCAGGATCGAGGTCGCGGCCATGATCTCGAGCGTGGGCGTGTCGCCGCAGCTCGCCATGATCACGTCGGGCTCGCCGTCCTGATCGTTGCTCGCCCATTGCCAGATGCCGATGCCCTGCGTGCAATGCGTGACCGCCGCGTCGATCGACAGCCACTGCGGCAGCGCATGCTTGCCCGCGACGACGACGTTCAGATAGTCCCGGCTGCGCAGACAGTGATCGAACACCGAGAGCAGGCAGTTCGCGTCGGGCGGCAGATAGACGCGCACGATGTCGGCCTTCTTCGAGACGACATGGTCGAGGAAGCCCGGATCCTGGTGCGTGAAGCCGTTGTGATCCTGCTGCCAGACGTGCGAGGCGAGCAGGATGTTGAGCGATGCGATCTCGCGCCGCCACGGGATCTCCTTGCATACCTTCATCCATTTGGCGTGCTGGCTGACCATCGAATCGACGATGCGGATGAACGCCTCGTACGTGTTGAACAGGCCGTGGCGGCCGGTGAGCAGATAGCCTTCGAGCCATCCCTCGCACTGGTGCTCGCTGAGCATGGAATCGACCACGCGGCCTGCGGGCGCGAGGAATTCGTCGTTCGGACGGGTCTCGCCCTCCCATTGGCGGCTGGTGGCTTCGAACACCGCGCCGAGCAAGTTGGACAGCGTCTCGTCGGGGCCGAAGATACGGAAATTGGTGGGGTTGGCGGTCACGACATCCCGCAGGAATTTGCCCAGCACGGGCGTGTCGCCGCCCTTGGCGCCGCCCGGCGAGACCACGGTCACCGCGTGGTCGCGGAAGTCGGGCATGCGCAAGTCGCGAAGCAGGATGCCGCCGTTCGCGTGCGGGTTGGCGCCCATCCGCCGATCGCCCTCGGGCGCGAGCGCGGCAAGCTCGGGGACCAGCCGGCCCGCCTCGTCGAACAGCTCCCCGGCCCGGTAGCTCTTCATCCAGCGTTCGAGCTGCGCGACATGCTCGGGATGCGCGGCGTCGACCAGCAGCGGCACCTGGTGCGACCGGAACGTGCCTTCGACCTGCAGGCCGTCGACGGTCTTCGGCCCGGTCCAGCCCTTGGGGGAGCGCAGCACGATCATCGGCCAGCGGGGGCGCGTGGCGTCCCCGTTTTCGCGCGCATTCGCCTGGATCGCACGAATCTCCCCGATCACGGTTTCCATGACGCTCGCCATGCGCTCGTGCATCGCCTCGGGCACATCGCCTTCGACGAAATGCGGCGTCCAGCCAGTGCCGCGGAAGAACTGCTCGAGTTCCTCGTGGTCGATCCGGGCGAGGATCGTCGGGTTGCTGATCTTGTAGCCGTTGAGATGGAGGATCGGCAGCACGGCGCCGTCGGTGACCGGATCGAGGAACTTGTTCGAGTGCCAGGCGGCCGCCAGCGGCCCGGTCTCGGCCTCGCCGTCCCCGACCACGCATGCCGCGATCAGGTTTGGGTTGTCGAGCACCGCGCCGAACGCATGGCTCAGCGAATAGCCAAGCTCGCCGCCCTCGTGGATCGAGCCCGGCGTGGTCGGTGCGACGTGGCTGGAGATGCCGCCGGGGAACGAGAACTGCGTGAACAGCCGTTTGAGCCCGGCTTCGTCGCGGCTGATGTTGGGGAAGAACTCGCTGTAGGAGCCTTCGAGATAGGTGTTGCCGACCAGCGCGGGCCCGCCGTGTCCGGGGCCGGCGACGTAGATCATGTTCAGGTCGTGCGCACGGATGGCGCGGTTGAGATGCACGTAGATGAAGTTCTGTCCGGGCGTCGTGCCCCAGTGCCCGACCACCAGCGGCTTGACGTGTGCGAGCGTCAGCGGCTCGCGCAGCAGCGCATTGTCGTAGAGATAGATCTGCCCGACCGAGAGATAATTGGCCGCGCGCCAATAGGCGTGGGTCAGGCGCAACTCCTCCGATCCCAGGCACGGCTTTCGGGGAGGCGCGGAGACGTCGACGAGCACCGGGGGCACGCGTTCAAGGGCATGTAAATCCATCGGATTGCGGCTCCGTGAGGGTGGCAGGTTCGGCTTCGTTGCTTCGCATTGCCGAAGAGAATGCGAAGTGAGCTTAGCGCAGCTGTCTGCCTGCCTAGCAGGATCGGAAACTACTCACGTGTCCGCGCGCCAGGATATGGCGCGCCGCGCCGCATGAGTAGATTCCGATGCTGCCGAGTTCGCCGCGGCACCCGCTAGAACAAGCTTGATCGGGACAATGCTTGCGTCAGTCAGGCGACGTTCGCGGAGCCAACCGATCCGACCGATCCGACCGATCCGACTTCGGGTCCACTCGCGAGGAGAAGCGATGCCCGGCGCGATCCTCACGCTCAACGCGGGCTCATCAAGCCTGAAGTTCGCACTGTTCGACGCCGCGCTTTCGCCGGTTCTGCGCGGCGCGATTTCAGACATCGACACCGCACCGCATTTATCGGCGCGCGACGGGTCCGGGAGCGTGGTGGCTGAACGCCGCTGGCCCGAGACGACCGATTTTGCGACGGTTCTTCACGACCTGCTTGCCTTCACGCACGATCACTCCGGGAGCGATGGCCTCGCAAGCGTTGGGCATCGGATCGTGCATGGTGGCGCCCAGCACGTCGAACCCGCGCGGATCACGCCGGGTCTGTTGTCGGCTCTGGAGGGACTAACGCCGCTCGATCCGCTCCACATGCCCCACAATCTCGCGCCGGCGCGCGCCATCGCCGAATCTCGACCCGATCTGCCGCAAGTGGTCTGCTTCGATACCGCGTTTCACCATGGCATGCCGGCGGAAGCACAGGCGGTGGCGGTTCCGCGCGCGCTTCG
>CAJCHR010000041.1 GCA_903970225.1 Actinobacteria bacterium 21-64-8
CGAGCGCGAACCCGAAAGGGCTTGAGGCGAACCGCCATTGGACCAGCAGCGGGAAGTGGATCACGTAAATCGTGTAGGAGAGACGGGACAGCACCGCGCTCACCTCGCGCACTTTCCACAAGTACGGCAGCAGGAACCGGCCGACCCCGCCGAACAGCACGGCGAGCGCGATCGCGCAGAAGGCGAAGTGCCGCAGCGGCAGCAACGGGTAATAGCCGATCCCGCGCCCGCCGACCTGCCAGCTGACCGCCGCAGCCACGGCGCACAGCGCGAGCAGCCAGCGATACGTCTGCCACATGCTGGCGATCGACCGGCCGCCGCGCTGGTACGCCTCGGCCGCCATCGCGCCGCACCACCATGCCCCGAAATACGCGCCGACCAGCACGAAGTGATCGGGCGCGATCGCGTAGAGCAGGTAAAGCAGGCAGCAGCTCGCCCCTATCGCGTTGTTCATCAATCGCGGGCGCATAGTCCACAGCGCGAGGATCGGCGGAAACACGATGTAGAAGAACACTTCGTATGATAGCGACCAAAGGGGATCGTTGCCGAGATAGGGATTGGCGATCACGCCGGGCTTAAGGAACGCGATGTCCTGCACGCTGAGCAGCGTGCCCCACAGTTCCTTGTAGGAGAAGGTTCGGGCGAAATCGCCATTGCTGAGCGCGACCAGGGTCGAGATCACGATCGCGACGATCAGCGGGGGGTAGATCCGGCGCAGCCGGCGAAGATAGTATCCTCCCGGCTTCAGGGCGCGCTGGCGCTCGTTGGCGAAGATCAGGAAACCGCTGAGCAGGAAGAAGACCAGCACCGCTTCCTGGCCGAAACGCAGGATCGCGGGCGGCCTGTCGCCGAAAAAGCGCGCACTGATGACGTGCTCGATCACGACGTAACAGGCTGCGACAGCGCGCGCGGCATTCAAGGCAGCACTCAGCTGCGGGCTGAGTTTCTTGTGTTCGATCATCTCGGTCGACCCCCCGAAAATGGTCCCTCCCGGCATTTGCGTTTCTTTTTCCTGCCGAAGCGGCCACGCACGGTGATCGACGTCGAGTGGCGGTGTCATACGACATTTGTACGTTATCGTCCAATGGCTTGCATCCGTGTAGCCGGTCCGGGGCAGCATCATTTTGGGTCATTGTGCACAATTCGTGTCTGCGCACTTAAGCCGCTGCGGAGCGGCTTGACGCGCCGGGCGCGAAGGGAAAGCATGCGAATTGCACGAATTTGAGGATCACGAGCGCTCATGACGAAAAACCCGGTTTCGATGGTTGCCCTCGCCGTCGCCTTGCAGACCGCGCTGTGCGGATCGGCCGCCCGGGCCGAGACGTCCGCGGGTGTCGACGCCTGGATCAAGCAGGCGGACAGCACGTATGGCGCCGCCACCGTGAAGCTGGGGCAGGCGGACTGGGTCTATAATACGTACATCACCGATGACACCGCCGCGATCGATGCGGACGCCAATGCATCGTTCTCCGCGCTCCAGGTGACCAACGCGCTGAAAGCGGCCGAGCTTGCCAGGACGCCGGGCCTACCGCCCGAGACCCGGCGGCGGCTGCGCATGTTCCGCACGCTGATCGTCGAGCCGGTGCCGACCGCGCCGGGCGCGGGCGAGGAATACGCGCGGCTCAAGACCGAGATCCAGGGCGACTACGCAAAGGGGAAGGGCACGCTGCACGGGGCACCGATCAACGGCAGCGACATCGAGGCGGCGATGGGCACCAGCCGCAATCCTGACGATCTCAAGGAAATGTGGACCAGCTGGCACGACCAGGTCGGCGCGCCGATGAAGGCGGATTACGTCAAGATGGTCGCGCTTTCGAACGCGGGTGCACAAGGACTGGGCTTCGCCGACACCGGCGCGCTGTGGCGTTCGAACTACGACATGGATCCCGATGCCTTCGCCGCGCTGACCGACACGATCTGGGCCGAGGTCAAGCCGCTCTATGTCCAGCTCCAGTGTTACACGCGGACCAAGCTCAACCAGAAATACGGCGACGCTGTGCAGGCGAAAACGGGGCCGATCCGCGCGGACCTGCTCGGAAACATGTGGGCGCAGGAGTGGGGCAATATCTACGACATCGTCGCGCCCGCAGGCGGCGGCGATCTGGGTTACGAGACAGGCGACCTGCTTCAGGCAAAAGGCTACGATCCGCTCAAGATGGTCCACGCGGGCGAGGGCTTCTATTCCTCGCTCGGCTTCGACAAGCTGCCCGATACGTTCTGGCAGCGATCGCAGTTCGTGAAGCCGCGCGACCGCGAGGTCGTCTGCCATGCGTCGGCGTGGGACATCGACAACGTGCAGGACCTGCGCGTCAAGATGTGCATCAAGGTGAATTCGGACGATTTCACCACGATCCACCACGAACTCGGCCACAACTATTACCAGCGCGCCTACAACAAGCAGCCGCTCAGGATTTACGAGGAGGGCGCGAACGACGGCTTCCACGAGGCGATCGGCGACACGATGGCGCTGTCGATCACACCGCAATATCTCGTGCAGATCGGGCTGCTCGATCCCGCCAAGGTGCCGCCCGCGAGCAAGGACATCGGGCTGCTGCTGCGCCAGGCGATGGACAAGGTCGCGTTCCTGCCGTTCGGCCTGCTGATCGACAAGTGGCGCTGGCAGGTGTTCAGCGGCAAGATCGCGCCTGCCGACTATGAGACATCGTGGAACGCACTGCGGCTGCAGTACCAGGGCGTGGTCC